>JBGOTH010000133.1:0-7073 GCA_041476345.1 Methylomirabilia bacterium | reverse complement strand
TCGCCGCGGTGAAGCGGCGGACGTCGTGAGCATACAGAAAATGGAGGCTGCCATGGCTCTGACCCGTCGCGAGCTCCTGATCGCCGGAGGCCTCACGGCCGCCGGCGCCGTCGTCACGCCGTCGATCGTCCGCGCGCAGACGCCCAAGCGCGGCGGCACGCTCGCGCTCCGCACGTGGGACCCGCCGCATTGGGACCACATGCTGACGATCTCCTACAAGACGCACATCCCGCTCACGTTCACGCACAGCCGGCTCCTGAAGCACAAGGCCGGTCCGAGTGTCGTCCCCGGCACCTTCCCGATCGAGGGCGACCTCGCCGAGTCGTGGAGCCAGCCCAACGAGACCACGTACGTCTTCAAGCTGCGCAAGGGCGTCCACTTCCACAACAAGCCGCCGGTGAACGGCCGCGAGGTGACCGCCGAGGATGTGCGCTACACGATCGAGCGCTTCCTCACGGTGAAGGGCAACGCCAACGCCTACATGCTCAGGGCCGTCGACAAGGTGGAGGCGATCGACAAGTACACGGTGAAGTTCACGCTCAAGGAGCCGTTCGCGTGGTTCCTGGACATGATGGCCAATCCCATGGCGACGGCCATTGTCGCCAAGGAGGCCATCGAGAAGTTCGGCGATCAGAAGAAGCCGGAGTCGGTGATCGGGACGGGGCCGTTCATGCTCGACAGCCATCGGCCCAACCAGGGCATCACGCTCGTCCGCAACCCGGCCTACTTCGTGTCCGGTCTGCCCTACATCGACCGCGTCGAGATGACCGTGGACGAGGACAACGCCTCCCGTATCGCCTCGTTCCTCTCCGGCAAGTACGACCTCGGCTGGGAGTTCCCCGGCACTATCAACCGCACGGACTGGGTGCAGATCAAGGACAGCCTCAAGCAGAAGCGCCCGAACCTCCGGACAATGGAGTACCCCGCGAACGTCATGTCCCACATCTCGATGCGCACCGACCAGAAGCCCTTCGGCGACGTGCGGGTGCGGCGGGCCATGTCGATGGCCATCGATCGCCAGCGGCTGATCGACGACATCTACGAAGGCGTGGGCGTCGTCAACCCGCCTGTGCCGACCGCGCTCAAGGATTGGGCGATCCCGATGGATCAGCTCGGGGAGGGCGCGAAGTACTACAAGTACGATCCGGCGGAGGCCAAGCGGCTGCTCGCCGCTGCCGGCTATCCGAACGGCTTCCCGGGGAATGTGTGCTTTGCCACCTACGGCTCGACCGTCCTCGTCGACAGCATGCAGCTCGTGCTGAAGAACCTGAAGGACGTGGGCATCGACGCCAAGATCGACCAGAAGGAATACGGCGCCTATATCTCGACGTGCTTCTACGGCAACTTCCCGTCCATGACCTACGGGCCGCAGACCCCCTTCCTGGAGCCGGACAACTTCCTGTTCGGGCAGTACTACCCCGGGGAGACGAAGAATCAGAGCCACAGCAACGACCCCGTCGTCGCCGACGCGCTCATCCGCCAGCGCCGCACGTTCGACGCGGCCAAGCGGAAGGAGCAGATCTTCGAGATCCAGCGATACCTCGCCAAGCAGCAGTACTACACGCAGATGCCGTCGGGCGTGTACATCGCGGTCTGGGAAAACGCCGTGAAGAACTACGGGCCCAACCTCGGCTACGACTACGGTGGGCGCCTCGTGGCTGCCTGGTTGGATCGCTGACGGCTCGATGCTGAGACGGTATCTGGCGAAGCGGTTGGTGGTGGCGATCCCGTCGCTGCTGATCGCGTCGCTCATCGTCTTCACGTTGCCGCGGTTGATCCCCGGTGACGTCGTTGCGATGATGCTCGAGGAGAAGGCGTACGCGAAGGACCTCGAGGAGCTACGCGCCAAGCTCGGCCTCAACCGGCCGATCTACGTGCAGTACTTCGAGTGGCTGGGGCGGGCGGTGCGTGGCGATCTCGGCGAATCGCTGTGGACGCGCCAGACGGTGGCGCACGAGATCGGCAACCGGCTGCCGATCACGCTCGAGCTGGCGCTCCTGTCCGTGGTGGTCGCGCTGGCGATCGCCATTCCCGTCGGCGTCGTCTCGGCGGCGCGGCAGGACACCATGCAGGATTACGCGGCGCGAAGCGTGGCCATCCTGGGGCTGTCCGTGCCCGGCTTCTGGCTCGCCACGCTCGTGATCGTGCTGCCCGCCATCTGGTGGGGCTGGCGCCCGCTCACGGGCTACGTCGAGATCTCGAAGGACATCCCGGGCCATTTCCTCCAGATGCTCCTTCCCGCCGTCATCCTCGGGATCGCCTTCGCCGCGGCGCTCATGCGCCTGACGCGCGGGATGCTGCTGGAGGTGCTGCGGCAGGACTACGTGCGTACGGCCTGGTCGAAGGGGCTGCGGGAGCGCGTGATCATCCTGAAGCACGGTCTGCGCAACGCCATCATCCCGGTCATCACGTACCTCGGCACGCAGCTGCCGCAAGTCATCGGCGGCACCGTGATCATCGAGACGATCTTCGGCCTGCCGGGCATGAGCCGCTTCCTGTTCGACGCCATCAACCAGCGGGACTACCCGGTGATCCAGGGCGTGAACCTCGTCGTCGTGTCCTTCGTCGTCCTCACCAACCTGGCGATCGACGCGCTGTACGCGGTACTCGATCCGCGGATCCGGTACTGACTCGGAGGGGGACCCTGTCCCCCTTCCGACGGTCGGCACGAGCCTGACGGCTCGTGCTCGACCTGCCTCCCCCTGAGGAGGATTGCGGCGGCGAAGCCGCCGCTCGAACGTGGAGGGATATTAGTGGCGGGTGGTGTTGTCGTGCGGGTGGAGCCGACGCTCGGTGCTGGTGCGGCGGTCGCGAAGCGGCCGACGCGATCGCGCTCGGCTGCCCTCACGCACGCGCTGTGGTTCTTCGTCACACGCAAGCCGGTCGGCGCCCTGAGCGCGGCGATCGTCATCGCGATGCTGCTGATGACCGTCTTCGCGGAGCACATCGCGCCGTACGCCTACGACGAAACGGTGCGCGGCGCGCGCATGACGCCGCCGAGCGCCGCGCACTGGCTCGGCACCGACAACCTCAGCCGCGACATCTGGAGCCGGGTGGTCTTCGGCGCGCGCATCTCGATCACCGTCGGGTTCGCCACCATCGCGCTCGGGACGCTGATCGCCACCGCGCTCGGCGTCACCAGCGGGTACTGCGGGGGCGCGTACGACCTCGTGGTGCAGCGCATCGTCGACGCGTGGATGTCGTTCCCGTACCTCGTCATCATCCTGTCCGTGATGGCGGTCCTGGGGCCGGGGCTGCTGAACGTCATCCTGTCGCTGTCGATCATCGTGGCCGCGACGGGCTCACGCGTCATCCGCAGCGCCACCATCGCGATCGCGCAGAACGCGTACGTCGAAGCCGCGCGCGCCATGGGCGCCACGCACACGCGTATCGTCGTCCGGCACATCCTGCCGAACGTGACCGCGACCATCATCATCCTGTCGACGATCGGGCTCGGCGGGATCATCCTCGCGGAATCCGCGCTGTCGTTCCTCGGCTTCGGCGTGCCGCCGCCGTATCCGTCCTGGGGCTCGATGCTCTCGGGCTCCGGGCGAACGTACATGTATCGCGCCCCGTGGATGGCGGTGTGGCCCGGCGTGGCGATCTCGCTCGCCGTCTTCGCCTTCAACATGCTCGGCGACGCGCTGCGCGACGTGCTGGATCCCCGCCTGCGCGGAGCCTGACGCGGGCCCCCGTGACCGATCTGTTCTCGGTCGCGGCGCGCCTCGACCCCGGCGCCGTCATCGACGCGATCCCGCCGTCCGTGCGCCGCGCTCCCGAGCCGGCGCCGGTCCCCGGCCGTCAGGGCGACGACGTCGTGCTCGAGCTGGGCCCGTGGACACCCCGCGCGCCGGCCCGCCGGCTGTTGCCGTCGCTCGCCCTTCTCACGCGCGAGCCCTACAGCGTGCGGTTCGAGCTGGCGGGACGCCGGGCCGATGCGTGGTCGCCGTGGGTCGGCACGGCCACGCTCGGCGACGACGTGTTCGCGCCGCTCGCCGCCGCCGGTGGCGGCCTGCAGGCCGACATCGACGAGATCGAAGCGACGCCTCCTGTCGACGCCGTCCGCCTGCGTGTGCGCGTCGGCGGCGCGGGACGCGATGCGATGTTCCACGCCCCGTGGCTGGTCACGCTCTCGGCCTGGGACGGTGCCGTCGATCCCGCGCGGGACGGCGGACCGGGCGCGACGGCGCGCCTCGCGGTGCCGGTGCGCACGCAGATGGCGGAGCCGGACGCGGTCCGGTTGCGCATCTGCTCGCCGACCAGCGTCGGGATGGCGCTCGAATATTTCGGGTGCCGGGTCCCGACGCTCGTGCTGGCCGGCGAAGTCTTCCACGCGCCGACCGATCGCTACGGCGTGTGGCCGGCGGCGGTGCGGGCGGCGGCGGCGCACGGCGTCGTCGGGTATCTCCTGCGCTTCCCGTCGTGGGAGGAGGCGGCGTGGTGTCTCGGCCGCGGCCTGCCGATCGTCGCCTCGGTGCGCTTCGGGCCGGGCGAGCTGACGAACGCGCCGCTCGCGGACACGACCGGCCACCTCGTGGTGATCACGGGCCTCGACGGCGACGAGGTGCTCGTCAACGACCCGGCGGCGCCGACCGTCGATTCGGTGGCCCGTCGCTACCGCCGCCACGAATTCGCGCGCGCCTGGCTCGGCCGATCGGGCGTCGGCTACGTCTTTTTTGCCCCACAGGACGCGCGATAAAAGGTCTCGGCCGCGGTACAATCATCCGAAATGCGACCACGAATCAGCCTCCTCCTCGTGCTCTCCGCCCTCGCGCTCTCCGGATGTTTTTCCGAAACGCGTGACTGGATGAAGATCGATCAGCGGTACACGACGAAAGAATTCCAGCGCGACTACCGCGCATGCGAGCGTGGCAGTGAGCTCGACGAGCCGTGCATGCGCGAGCGGGGCTGGGTCCCTGTGAACCCCACGAAGTCGGAAGCGCCGCCCAAGGATCCGCTGACGCCTCAGCACAGCCGCGGCCGCTACTAGCGCGTCGGTCGCGTCCGCGCGCGCGTGAGCCTTCACTACCGCCTGCTCCTGATCGTCGCCCTGCTCGTCGGCGTGACGATCGTGGGCACCGTGGGATACGTGCTCATCGAGGGCTGGCCGGTTCTGGACGCCCTCTACATGACGATCATCACCCTGTCCTCGGTGGGGTTCGGCGAGGTCCACCCCTTGTCGACCGCGGGGCGTGCGTTCACGATGGCGCTGATCGTGTGCGGGCTCGGCGTCGTCGCGTACGGTCTCTCGGCGATCACGGCGCACTGGGTCGAGGGCGACCTCGCGCACCTGTGGGAGAAGCGAAGGATGGAGCGACGCATCGGAGACCTGACGGACCACATCGTGGTGTGCGGGGGCGGCGAGACGGGCCGCCACATCATCCGCGAGCTCGGCGCCACGCGCACGCCGTTCGTCTGCATCGAGCAGAACGCAGAACATGCCGAGACGCTGCGCCGAGCCGGGCCGGACGTCCTCTACATCGTCGGCGACGCGACCGACACGGAGGTGCTGCAGGCTGCGCGCGTCGAGCAGGCGCGTGGGTTCATCGCCTGCATGCCCGCCGACAAGGACAACCTCTTCGCGCTGCTCACCGCCCGCGAGCTGAATCCGAGGCTTCGCATCGTCTCCCGGATCTCCGGCGAGGAGTCGCGAAGCCGCCTCCTCAAGGCGGGCGCGGACGCGGTGGTGTCGAACAAATCGATCGGCGCGCTCCGTCTCGCGTCCGAGATGCTGCGTCCTCACGTGGTCGGCGTGCTCGACGCGATGATTCGCGAGACGGACGACGTGCGCGTGCAGGAGATCACGGTGGGGCCGGGCGCGGCCGGGCATTCACTCGGAGACCTCAAGTTCAGCGAGCGGGTTGGTATCGTCGTGTTCGCGCTGCGGGAGGCCGCCACCCAGCGCTATTTCTTCAACCCGGCGCCCGGGCGTCCGATCGCGGCGGGTGACGTACTGATCGCGTGCGCGGATGCCGCTCAGGTCGAGACGGCCCGGCGCATCGCCAGGGAGGGCTGACATGCAGTTCGCGCTATTCGTGAGCATGGGCAACACGACGTGGGACGCCGTCCTCGGGCTGACGCGCTACGGTGAGGCCGCCGGCTGGGACGCCGCGTGCGTCACCGATCACTTCATGCCGAATACGCCGGACAGGGTGGGGGACATGCTCGAGGGCCTGAGCGCGCTCGCGGCCCTCGCCGCCGTGGTGCCGCGCATCCGCCTCGGCAGCATCGTGCTCGGGAACACCTACCGGCATCCCGCCGTTCTCGCCAAGGCGCTGACCAACATCGACATCATTTCCGGCGGGCGGCTCATCGCGGGCATCGGCGGCGCCTGGCAGCAGAACGAGCACGAGGCCTACGGCATTCCGTTCCACACGGTCGGTGAGCGGCTCGCCCGGCTCGACGAGGCGTGTCAGGTGCTGAAGGCGATGTGGACGCAGGATCGCGTGACGTTCAAGGGGCGCTTCTATCAGCTGACCGACGCGCCGGCGAGCCCGAAGCCGATCCAGAAGCCGCATCCCGAGCTCCTCATCGGCGGCGGCGGCGAGAAGGTGACGCTCAAGATCGCGGCCAAGCACGCCGACCACTGGAATACGTGGGGCGGTCCGCGGATCCTCGGCGCGAAGAACAAGATCCTCGACGAGCACTGCGCCGCCGTCGGCCGCGATCCGAAGAAGATCCTCCGCTCCGCCGTGATGCCGCTCGTCATCAGCGACGACAAGGCGGAGGTCGAGAAGGTGCGTCAGCTCGCCCAGAAGCGCATGGGCTTCGACGAAGCGCGCGCCCAGGACACGATCCTCGGCGGCTCCGTCAACGAGGTCATCGACACGCTCGGCAAGCTCCGCGACGCCGGCGTCGGTCTGCTTTTCGTGCCGACGATGTTCTTGCCGAAAGACTACCGGCCGCTGCTGGATAAGTTCATGGCGGACGTCGCGCCGGCGTTGCGCAAGTAGCGTCGCGCGGAGGCCGGGGACGCAAGTGAGCGTCGAGGCCCGGCGGGGCGGGTAGCGCGCCTCCCGTCCTCCCCGCGAGGAGGCTTCGCCTCCTCCGGCTGCGAATGTCCGCGTGCTACC
>JBGOTH010000132.1:0-7104 GCA_041476345.1 Methylomirabilia bacterium | reverse complement strand
CGCGCCGGTGACGCCGGCATGTCGAGCGCCTTCACGCCGAGCGGCGCCAGCGCGTCGACCACCGCGTTGATCACGACGGGCAGGGCGCCGACCGTGCCGGCTTCGCCCGCGCCCTTGGCGCCGAGCGGGTTGAGCTTCGTGGGGACCGGGTTACTTTCCACGTGCATGTCGGGAAACGTGTCGGCGCGCGGCATCGCGTAGTCCATGAACGTCGCCGTCAGGAGCTGTCCGGATTCGCGGTCGTAGACGACCTCTTCCATGAGCGCCTGGCCCACGCCTTGCGCGACGCCGCCGTGCACCTGGCCCTTGAGCGTGAGCGGGTTGATGACGGTGCCGACGTCGTCGACGATCAGGTAGCTCACGAGCTTCACGTCGCCCGTGTCCGGATCGACTTCGACCTCGCACACGTGACAACCGTTCGGCCACGTGGCTTGCTTCGGCGCGAACGTGCCGGTCTCGTAGAGACCGGGCTCGACGCCCGGCGGGAGCTGCGCGGGCTGGAACGCGGCGCGCGCGACAGCCTTGAGGGCGACGCTCTTGTCGGTGCCGACCACGCTGAAGGCGCCGTCGGCGAACTTGATGTCGCCCTCCGCCGCCTCGAGCAGCTTCGCGGCGATCTTCGTGCCCTTCGCGATCACCTTGTCGGCGGCGGTCACCAACGCGCTGCCGCCGATGACCGTGGAGCGCGAGCCCATCGTGCCCATGCCCCAGCCGACACGATCGGTGTCGCCGTCGATGTACTTGACCTCGTGCGGATCGAGGCCGAGCCGCTCGTGGAGGATCTGCTTGAACGTCGTCTCGTGGCCCTGGCCCTGGTTCTTGCTGCCCATGAAGACGGTCGCGCCGCCGCTCGGCGAGAAGCGGATCTCGGCGAACTCGGGCTGCGGACCGGCCGCTTGCTCGATCGCGTTCGCGATGCCGATGCCGCGCAGCTTGCCGGCCTTCCGCGCCGTTTCGCGCCGCGCGGGAAAGCCGGCCACGTCCGCGAGCTCGAGCGCCGTGTCCATGTTCCGCTCGAATTCGCCGCAGTCGTACGTGACGCCGAGCGCGGTCTTGTACGGCATCGCCGAGATGGGGATGAGGTTCTTCCGGCGCAGCTCGAGGTGGTCCATGCCGAGCTCGCGCGCGGTGTCGTCGATCAACCGCTCGATGACGTAGGTCGACTCCGGCCGGCCCGCCCCGCGATACGGCGCGGTGGAGTTGGTGTTGGTGAGGACGGAGAAGACCTGGACGTGCGCGACGGGAAACGTGTAGACGCCGACGAGCGTGGCGATGTTGCTGAACGTCGCGAGCAGGTTGCGGTCGGAGGACACGTACGCGCCGACATTGGCGAGCGTCTTCACGCGGAGGGCCAGGAACTTGCCGTTGGCGTCGAGCGCCAGCTCCGCCTCGGTGACGTTGTCGCGCGCGTGCTCGTCGGCCGGGATCGCCTCACGGCGCTCGCACGACCACTTCACCGGGCGCCGCAGCTTCTTGGCCGCCCACAGGGTCAGGCGGTGCTCCGGATACTGCCAGCCTTTCGTGCCGAAGGCGCCGCCGATGTCGCCCGCGATCACGCGGATCTGATGCTCGGGAATCTTGAAGATGTTGGTGGCGAGCGCATTTCGCACGCGGTGCGGATACTGCACGTCCGCGTAGAGCGTGTAGCGGTCTTCTCCAGGGTCGTAGGCCCCCGTGGCCCCACGCGGCTCCATGTACTGCGCGTGGACCCGCGTGATCACGTAGCGGCGCTTGATGACGCGAGCGGCCTTCGCGAACGCTGCGTCCGTGGCCGCCTTGTCCCCGGACTCGTGGAGGTTGCAGATGTTGTCCGGGCACTCGTCCCAGACCGGCGCGCCGCCGATCGCCTCCGCGGTCGAAGTCACTGACGGCAGCGGATCGTAGTCGACGTTCACGAGGTCCGCGGCGTCTTCCGCCTGCGCGAGCGTTCCCGCGACGACGAGCGCGACGGGATCTCCCACGTAGCGTACCCGCGCCTGGGCCAACCCTCGATGGGGCGGGGCGAACATCGGCGAGCCGTCCGGTCGCTTGCGCTTCAGCGTCATCTGCATCGTGCCGAGCGAGGCGACGTCCGCGCCCGTGAAGACGCCGAGGACACCGGGTGCTTTCAGCGCGGCGCTCGTGTCGATGGTCCGAATGCGCGCATGCGCATGCGTCGAGCGCACCACGATCGCGTGTGCCTGGCCGGGGAGATCGACGTCGTCGTGAAAGCGGCCCTGGCCCCGCACGAGCCGCGGGTCCTCGAAGCGCTTGATCGCCTGGCCGATCCCGAATTGGCCCATTTAGATTTAGATCATCGGGGGGAGCGTCTTGCCGCTCCCCCCGATACCCCCCACCGCTCGACGGCACGGTGTCATGTCGTTCACTTTGTCGGGCTCCGATCGGAAATTGTCAGAAGCTATCGACGACTGCAGGATCAAGCCTTGTTCCGCTGTGTTTCCGTGTCCACGAGCAGGCGGCGCAGGATCTTCCCCGAGGCGGATTTCGGAATCGCGTCGACGAACTCGAAACGGCGGATGCGCTTGTGCGGTGCCACGCGCTCCGCGACCCACGCCATGATCGCTTCGGCCGTCGTCGCCTTGGACGCGTCGTCAGGTTTCAGCACCACGAAGGCTTTCGGCACCTCGCCGGCTTCTTCATCCGCGCGGCGCACGACGGCGGCATCCAGGATCGCCGGGTGGGTGAGCAGCAGCGCTTCGAGCTCTGCCGGCGCCACTTGCATGCCCTTGTACTTGATGAGCTCCTTCGTGCGATCGACGATGAAGAACCAGCCGTCGTCGTCCACGTAGCCGACGTCGCCCGTGTGATACCAACCTTCGCGGTCGATGGACGCCGCCGTGTCCTGCGGCTTCCCGAGATAGCCCTTCATGATCTGCGGGCCGCGGATGAGCAGCTCGCCGTCCTTGGTCGGCCCGAGCTCTTCGCCGGTGACGGGATCGACGATCTTCACCTCGGTGTTCGGGATCACGCGGCCGGCCGAGCCGGGCTTGAGCGTCGTGTTCCGCGTCGGGCTCAGATGCGTGACGGGACTCGCCTCGGTCATGCCGTAGCCTTGCGTGACCGGGCAGCCGAGCTTCGCGCTCAGCGCGCGCGCGAGGTCTTCGCCGAGTGGCGCGGCGCCGGAGAACACGAGGCGCACGCTGGAGAGATCGAACTGCGCCACGGCGGGGCTCTTCACCATCCCGAGCACGATCGGCGGCACGAGCGGCAGCACGGTGAGACGGTATTTCTGGATGTAGCCGAGGAACTCCTGGAAGTCGAAGCGCGGGACGCTGAGGATGGTGGCGCCGTTCGCGAGGCCCAGCATCATGATCACGACCATGCCGTATATGTGGAAGAACGGCAGCGCGGCCAGCACGGTGTCCCCTTCGCCGAAGCACTCCCAGTTTTCCATCCCCTGGCACTGGCAGAGATTGGCGACGAGATTGCGATGCGTCAGCATCACGCCCTTCGGCAATCCCGTCGTGCCGCTGGAGTACGGCAGGGCGACCACGTCTTCGCGCGGATCGATCGAGACCTTCGGCGGCTCCGGCGGCGCCGCGAGCAGCTCGCTGAACGGACGCGCGCCCTCTGCGGTCCCAAAGACGTAGATGTCCTCGACGCTCGTCTGGGCGGCCGCTTCCTTCGCCTTGTCGAGGACGGCGGGGACCGTCATGAGGAAGCGCGCCCGGCAGTCCTTGAGCTGGTTGGCGAGCTCGCCGGCCGTATAGAGCGGATTCACCGTGGTGACCGTTCCGCCCAACGACGCGACGGCTAGAAAGATGATCGCGTACTCAGGCAGGTTCGGGCTGTAGATCGCGAAGACGTCACCCTTCTTGAAGCCGCGGCGGGCCAGGGCCGTCGCCACGCGGCGAATGCCGTCCGCGAGCGCGCCGTAGGTCAAGGTGCGGCCGCTCGGGCCGTCGACCAGCGCCGGCTTGTCGGCGAGCCGCGTCGCCTGGCGCAGGACGAAGTCGGTGATGGTGACATCCGGGATGGCGACGTCCGGGCTCGTGCTCTTGATGGTCATGCGCACTGTTTCTACTTGAAGTGCCCACGGCCGTCAAACGCGTGCTAGCGTTTGCCCATGGCGACGCGGAAGGTGCCTACCTACTGCTACCAGTGCGTGGCCGGCCCCGACCTCCTCAACGTGGTCGTCGAGGACGGCGTGGCCGTCAAGGTCGAGCCGAACTTCGGCGTCAAGGAGCATCCCGCGGGCGGGCGCCCGTGCGTGCGTGCCTACAGCCTCGTCCAGAAGCTCTACAACCCGAATCGCGTGAAGACGCCGATGAAGCGCACCAACCCGAAGAAGGGGAAGGACGAGGATCCGGGCTGGGCCGCGATCACGTGGGACGAAGCGCTCGACATGCTCGCCGACAAGCTGCGCGTGATCCGCGAAGGGGGCTTCGTCGACGAGAACGGCTACCCGAAGCTCGCCGTCACGTTCGGCGCGGGGGGCACCGCGCCCGCGTATCTCGGTGGCTTTCCCGCGTTCATGTCCGCGTGGGGCGGGCCGCTCGACCAGGGCATCGGCAGCGGGCAGGGGATGAAGTGCGTGCACTCCGAGCACCTGTACGGCGAGTACTGGCACCGCGCGTTCACGGTGGCGCCCGACATGCCGAACAACACCTACGTGCTGTCGTTCGGGAACAACGGCGACGTGAGCGGCGGCGTGATCGGCATCTGGCGTCACGCGGAGGCACGTGGGCGCGGTGCCACGTGGATCCAGTTCGAGCCGCACATGTCGGTGACGGCCGCCACCGCGAGCGAATGGGTGCCGATCAAGCCGAAGACCGACGCCGCGGTGCTCTACGCGATCATCCGCACCACGCTCTACGAGCACGAGTGGCGCCGCGTCTGCGACGTCGATTTCCTGAGCCGCATGTCGAACGCGCCGTACCTCGTCGGCCCGAACGGCTACTACGTGCGCGACGCGGCGTCCCGCAAGCCGCTCGTGTGGGACGAGAAGCGCGCGGCGGCGGTGCCGTTCGACGCGGACGACGGCATGACGTACGCGCTCGACGGCGAGTTCACCGTGAGCGGCGTCGAGGTCGGCCCCGACGAGGAAGTCTTCGAGCATCACGGTGTGACGGCGCGGCCGTCGTTCCGGATGCTGCGCGATTTCATGGCGCCGTACACGCCGGAGTGGGCGGCGGCGATCTCGGACGTGTCGGCAGAGACCATCCGCCGGGTGACGGGAGAATTCCTCGCGCACGCGCGTGTCGGTGCGACGATCGACATCGAGGGCGTGACGCTCCCGTTGCGTCCCGTGGCGATCCTGCTCGGCAAGTCGATCAACAACGGCTGGGGCGGCTACGAGTGCTGCTGGGCGCGCACGGTGATGGCCGCGCTGGTCGGCGGGCTCGAAGTGCCGGGTGGCATCCTCGGCACGACGATCCGTCTGAATCGCCCGTCGTCGAACCGGATGGAATCGGTGCGGCCGGGGCCCGACGGCTTCATGGCCCAGCCGCTCAATCCGACGTCGAAGGACAAGTGGCAGGCGCGGCCGACCAGCCGCAGCGCGCACAAGACGCTGGTGCCGCTCGTGTCCGACGGCTCGTGGTCCGGCGCGCTCTCGCCCGCGCAGCTCCCGTGGCTCTTCATGGGTGACCCGCCGCCGAAGTGGCCGGATCCCACGCCGCCGGAAGTCTGGATCGTCGGCCGCAGCAATCCCGCGATCTCGTGCTGGGACACCGATCTGGTCATCTCGAAGATCAAGCGCTTCCCGTTCGTCGCCGCCTTCGCGTACACGCAGGACGAGACGAACTGGTTCGCGGATCTCGTGCTGCCGGACGCGACGGACCTCGAGTCCTACCAGCTCTTCCGCGTCGGCGCGACGAAGTACGTCGAGTCGTACTGGGACCACCAGGGCGTGGCGCTGCGCCAACCCGTCGTCGATTCGCCGTTCGACACCAAGGATATGACGGACGTGGGCACCGAGCTCGCGCGCCGGCTCGGCCTGCTCGATCGTTACAACGAAGCGCTCAATCGGGGCGTCGCGCTCGGCGTGCCGCTCCGCGGCCTCGGCTACGACAAGAGCCTGGCGCCGGACCGGCCGTATACGAGCGCCGAGATCTGGGATCGCGCGTGTCAGGCGGCGACCCTATCGCTGTCGAATGGCGCCGAAGAGCACGACCTTGCGTGGTTCAGCGAGCACGGCACCTATCTCGTGCCGTTCTCGCGCCTCAATTGGTATCTCCATCCCGAGATGCTGAAGAAGGGCCTGCGCTACGAGCTGCCGTACCAGGAGCGCCTCAAGCGGATCGGCGGGGAGCTGAAGAACCGCCTGCACGAGCAGGACATTCGCTGGTGGGACGCGCAGCTCGAGGAATACAAGGCGCTGCCGCCGTGGAAGGACTTCCCGAAGATCTGGGAGGACGTCGCGGAGCGCTTCGGTAAGAAGGCCGAGGACTACACGCTGTGGCTCCTCACGAGCCGGAGCATGCAGTACTCGTGGGGCTCGCAGGCGTCACTGCCGATCATGGCGGACGTCGCGCGCCACGTGCGCGGCCACTTCGGCGTGATGTTGAACAACACGTTCGCGAAGAAGCTCGGCATCGCCGACGGCGACGAGATCTGGGTGGAGTCGCCGATCGGCAAGCAGAAGGGAGTAGCGATCCTGCGCGCCGGCTGCCGCCCCGACGTCGTCGTCGCCATCGGTCAGTTCGGCCACTGGGCCACGCCCGTCGCGAAGGACATCGAGATGCCGAACCTCAACATGCTGGAGCCGATCGATCTCTCGCTGATCGACGCGACGGGCAGCGGCAGCGATCTCGTCCGCGTGAAAGTGTACAAAGCGTAGCCATGCGCTGGGGAATGGTCGTCGACATGCGCAAGTGCGTGGGCTGCCAGACGTGCACGGTGGCCTGCCACGAGGAGAACGCGCTGCCACCGGGCATCTTCTGGCGCCACGTCGTGGACGTGGAGGTCGGGGAGTATCCCGACGTGCGCCGCACGTTCTTGCCGATGGGCTGCCAGCACTGCGCGGAACCGCCGTGCGTGCCCGTGTGCCCGACGGGCGCGAGCCAGCAACGCAAGGACGGCATCGTGTTCGTGCAGTACGACATGTGCATCGGCTGCGGCTACTGCGCGATCGCGTGCCCGTACCGCGCGCGCCACATGGTG
>JBGOTH010000131.1:0-7145 GCA_041476345.1 Methylomirabilia bacterium | reverse complement strand
CTTGAACGCCTCGGCCACGCCCTGCCCGTACGTCGTCTTGTCGTGGACGATGTAGATCGACTTCGCCTTCAGGGTGCCGGCGGCGAACTCCGCGCCGACCGCGCCCTGCACGTCGTCGCGGCCGCACACGCGATTCACGTTCGGATAGCCGCGGTCGGTGATCTTCTCGTTCGTATTGGCGGGAGAGATCATCGCGAGCCCGCCTTCCTTGTAGACCTCAGAAGAGGGGATCGCGACGCCGGAGTTCAGGTGCCCGATCACCACCATGATGTCCTTGTCGGCGATGATGTTCTTGGCGTTCGCGACGCCGACATCGGGCTTCGCCTGGTCGTCGAACGGAACCACTTCCACCTTGAATCCGGCCTTCTCGAGGTTGGCCTTGAATTTTTCCACCCCGAGCTGCGTGCCCAGCTTGATGCCTTCGCCGAGCGCCGATTGACCGCCCGAGAGAGGGCTCTGAGTCGCGATCTTGATCGTGCCCTTGCTCTGCGCGTCGCCGGTCATCGGGATCGAAACCAACGCCGCGGCGACGACCGTGAGAAGTGCCACGAAAAGTCGAAGCGATTTGCCAGTCATGAGTGTCCTCCTGAAGCCTTTGCCGCGTGAGTGTGGGCGCCATTATAGCTGGAACGCGACTGCGCGGGCTCAGCGGCCGGACCGTGCGCCCCGCACGCGCTCGATCGCCTCGACGAAGCGGCGGGCGGCCGCGGCCGGGTCGGGCGCTCCGCACACCGCCGAGATGACGGCGACGCCGTCCGCGCCGGCCGCGATGACTTCGCCGACGTTGTCCTCAGTGATCCCGCCGATGCCGATCAACGGCACCCGGACCACCGGGCGTGCCGTGCGCGCGAGCGCCGGCCCCACGAGCTGGAACTCGGGCTTGGTGGCCGTGGGGAACATCGAGCCGACCGCGACGTAGTCGGCGCCGGCCGCCTGCGCCGCCTCCGCCTGTTCCACGCTGTGCGTGGAGAGCCCGAGGATCATGCCGGGCTTCATCAGTGCTCGCGCGTGCGCGGGCGGGAGATCGTCTTGGCCGAGGTGTACACCGTCGGCGCCGACAGCGACCGCGAGATCGACGCGGTCGTTCACGATGAAGGGCACGCGGGCGGCGCGACAGCGGACGGCGAGCCGCTCGGCGAGCGCGAAGATCGTCCCGGACGGCAGCGTTTTCTCGCGCAGCTGGATCATCTCTGCGCCGCCGTCGAGCGCGCCGGCGAGAATCGTGTCGAGGTCGCGCCCTCCCGACGCCGTGCGATCGAGAACGACGTACAGGCGCGGGGCGATCACTTCAGGAGGTCGGGGGCGTCGCCGCTCGTGAAGCGGCCGTGCACGAACGCGGGGTGCTCGAGCACGCGCTGAAGGTACGGAATCGTGGTCTTGACGCCTTCCACGATCGTCTCACCGAGCGCGCGGCGCATCCGCGCGAGCGCTTCCGGACGGTCCGCGCCGCGCACGATGATCTTCGCGATCAGCGAATCGTAGAACGGCGGGACCGCATAGTCGGTCATGAGGTGGCTGTCTACGCGCACTTCGCGCCCGCCCGGCGGCAACCACTGGGTGACGCGGCCCGCGCTCGGCATGAACGTCACGGGGTTCTCCGCGTTCACGCGGCATTCGATCGCGTGGCCCGAGAATCGCACGTCGTCCTGCCCGTACCCGAGACGCTCGCCGGCCGCGATGCGCAACTGCTCCTGAACGAGGTCCAGGCCGGTCAGCATCTCCGTCACCGGGTGCTCCACCTGAATGCGCGTGTTCATCTCGATGAAAAAGAAGCGCCCCTCGTCGTCGACGAGGAACTCCACGGTCCCCACGCTTTGGTAGTTCACGGCGGCGGCCGCCGCGAGCGCCGCGCGATACAGGCCGGCACGGGTCTCCGGCGCGAGCGACGGAGCCGGGGATTCCTCCACCAGTTTCTGGTATCGCCGCTGGACCGAGCAGTCGCGCTCGCCGAGGTGCAGGCGCATGCCGTGCTTGTCGCCGATCACCTGGACTTCGACGTGGCGCGCGCGCTCGATGAACTTTTCGCCGTACACCTCGGTCGATCCGAACGCCGCGCCCGCCTCGGACTGGCACGTCCTGAACGCATCGGCGGCGCTCGCGCGCTCGCGCACGATGCGCATCCCGCGCCCGCCGCCGCCCGCGGCGGCCTTGAAGATGATCGGGTACCCGATCTCGTCGGCGAGGGCGACCGCCTCCTCCGCGTCCTTGAGCGGTTCCTCGCTGCCCGGGACGACGGGCACGCCGGCCTGCGTGGCGATCTGACGGGCCTGGGCCTTGTCGCCCATCAGACGGATGGCTTCCGGCGAAGGGCCGATGAACGTGAGCGAGCAGGCGCGGCACACCTCCGCGAAGTGCGGGTTCTCGGCAAGGAAGCCGTACCCGGGATGGATCGCTTCGCTCTCCGTGAGCGCCGCCGCCGAGATGATGGCGGGGATGTTCAGGTAGCTGCCGCGGGCGTCGTCAGGGCCGATGCAGATCGATTCGTCGGCGAGCCGCACCGCGAGCGAGTGCGTGTCGACCTTCGAGTGGGCGACCACGCTCTTGACGCCCATCTCGCGGCACGTGCGGATGATCCGGACCGCGATCTCGCCCCGGTTCGCGATCAGGATCTTGGAGAACAGGATCTACCTCGCGGGCTCGATGAGAAAGAGCGGCTGGCCGTATTCGACGGCCTGGCCGTTCTCGACGAGGATCTTCGCCACGCGCCCGGCCGCCCGCACCTCGATCTCGTTCATCAGCTTCATCGCTTCGATGATGCAGACGATCTGGCCTTCCTTGACGACATCGCCCTCGCGCACGTACGGGTCCGTCGTCGGAGAGCTCGCGCGATAGAACGTCCCGACCATCGGCGCTTCCACCGTGACCAGATGGCCCGGGCGCTCGCCGGTGACCACGCCCTCCGGTGGCGCGGCCGCGCCGCCGTGGGTGGACGCCGTGACGATCGGCGCCGCGGCGCGCTGCACGCGCACGCGCACGTCTCCCCAGCTCACCTCGGCTTCCGTGAGGCGGAGATCGTCGAGGACTTTGGCGAGACGGCGGACGAGATCCGTCACCTCCGTTGCGTCGTGCCGCGGGCGTCGCCGGATCGGCGCCATCAGCCGGCGACCGAGACGCGCCCCAGGTATTCGCCGCTCCGCGTGTCCACCTTCACGACGTCCCCTTCGTTGAGGAAGAGCGGGACCTGCACGGTCGCCCCCGTCTCGAGCGTGGCGACCTTGTTGCCACCCTGTGCGGTGTCGCCGCGCACGCCGGGATCGGTCTTGGCGATGGCGATCTCCACGAAGTTCGGCAGCTCCACCGTCACGGGGGAGCCGTCGATGTAGAGGACGTCGACCTCGGTGTTCTCCTGGAGGTACTCGCGGGCGTCGCCGACTTCCTCGGCCGAGAGAGAGAGCTGGTCGTAGCTCTCCATGTCCATGAAGTTGTAGCGCTCGTCCCTGTAGAGGAACTGCATGTGCTTTTCCTCGAAGTCGACGAGCTCGGCTTTCTCACCGGAGCGGTAGGTGTGGTCGATCACCCGGCCCTGCCGCATGTGCTTCAGCTTGGTGCGCACGAACGCGCCGCCCTTGCCCGGTTTCACGTGCTGGAAATCCACGATCTGATAGGGCTGACCGTCGAGGACGATCCGGAGTCCCTTCTTGAAGTCCGCGGTCTGCACTTGCATCGTTCGTCTAACCTTTCCGTCGTGAGCGCGCGCGCAGCGTCTGCTCGAGGCCGTCGCGCGCGCCGGAGTTGTCCGGGTCCTTGCGAAGCAGCCGCGTGAACACCGTCGCGGCCTCGTCGAGGCACCCCTGCTCGAGACACGCCGTCCCGAACGTCAAGGTGGCGAACGTGTCGTCCCGCAGGACGCGCGTCAGCCCCGAGCCTTCGCCCGCTGCCTGGGGATCGGCCCGAAGAAAGCCGAGGAGGGCTCGCGACTCGCGGTCACCGGGATCGAGCTTGAGCACCCGCTCGAGGTGATCGGCGGCCGCGTCGACGTTGCCCCGGCGGCGCTCGACCTCGGCGGCCAGCCGAAGACATTGTACGTCCTTCGGGCTCGCCTCCAGAATCGTCCGCATCTCGCCGACCGCTTCGTCGAGGCGGTTGTCGGCGAGCCACGACTTGGCGAGGATCAACCGCGCGGTCGTGTACTGCGGATACCGCGCGAGCCCCTGCTGGCACAGCCCGATGGCGTCCTGCGTTCGGCCCGCCTTGCGATAGAGATCCGCGAGCTGCGCGAACGCGAGCGACGATGGGTCGCGCGCGAGGCGTTCCTCGTGGCGCCGCATGGCCGCCGCGAGTGCGTCGTCCGCCATCAGCGCTCGGAGATGGCCGCGAGCGCCGCGCGCACGTCGTCCGCGCCGACGTCTTCGACGACGGTGAAGCGGCCGATCTCGGGAGCGAGCACGAACGGCACGCGGCCGTCGCGGCTCTTCTTGTCGCGCGCCATCGCGTCGAGCACGAGGGCCGGATCGATCGCCGCCATGCGCGTGGGCAGGCCGAGGCGGGCGAGGAGTCGCTCCTGCCGGTCGCGCGTCGCCGCCGAGGCGAGCCCGAGACGCACCGCGAGCGCGGCCTCCGCGCTGATGCCCAGCGCCACCGCTTCGCCGTGCGTGAGCTGCCCGAAGCCCGTGGCGGCTTCGATGGCATGCCCGATGGTGTGGCCGTAGTTCAGGACCATCCGCAGCTCGCTCTCGCGCTCGTCGCGCTCCACGACCGAGGCCTTGAGGCGGCACGAGCCGGCGATGACCCGATCCACGGTCGCGGCATCGCGCGCGACGATCGCGTCGGACGAGGCTTCCACGTCGTCGAAGTACGCCGCCTCCAGGACGATGCCGTGCTTCACGACTTCCGCGAGGCCCGAGCGATACTCGCGTGCGGGCAGCGTGTCCGTCGTCGCGGTGTCCACGATCACGAGGCGCGGCTGGTGGAATGCGCCGATGAGGTTCTTCGCTTTCGGATGGTCGACGGCGGTCTTGCCGCCGCTCGAGGCGTCGACCTGGGCGAGCACCGTCGTCGGGAGCTGGACGAAGTTCGTCCCGCGCATGTAGGTGGCCGAGACGAAGCCGGCGAGATCGCCGACGGCGCCGCCGCCGAGGGCGAGCACGGTCGAGCTGCGGTCGAGGCCGGCGGCGAGACACGCGTTCCACCCGTCGGCGGCCACTGCGAGCGTCTTCGCCGCTTCGCCCTCGGGCAGCTCCACGGTGGCGACGGCGAAGCCGGCGTGGGTGAGGCTCTCGATCACCGACTTGCCGTAGAGACGGGCGATCTCGGGATCGGTGAAGAGCGCTGCGCGCGCGCCGACGCCGAGCGCGCGTAGCCGCGTGCCGACGGAGGCGAGCGCACCGCGCTCCACCACGATCGTGTAGGAGCGCGCACCGAGCGTGACTGAAATGTTCACGGGCGAGCGGTCAGCTTAGCACGGGGCCTTCAAGCCTGGGCGGGCCGGACCGCGCGCGGTGCGGGCGTGCCGACGCGCCCTACTTCGTCGCGGCGGGGAGCGGCGTCGAGCCGTCGGGCTGGCGGATGACGCTGGGCGTGATGAACACGACGAGCTCCCGGCCCTGCTCGAACGTCTCGCGCTGCTTGAACAGCCAGCCGATCAGCGGGATGTCGCCGAGGACGGGAATCTTACGGACGGTGTTCGAGTCGGTGGACGTCGTCACGCCGCCGATGACGAGCCGCTGGCCTTCGCGTATGAGCACCTGGGTCTCCGCCTTGCGCTTGTTGATCGCAGGCGGGTTGCCGGAGTTGCCGAGGTTGACCACGTCGCCGCGCGAGTTGTTCTCCACGATCACGATCATCTTGATGTTGTTGATGTCGCCCTCGCGGATCACCGTGGGCGTCACCTCGAGCTTGAGGAGCGCTTCCTTGAACTGGATCTGCGTGCCCGCCGAGCTGACGGTCGCGTAGGGGATCTCTTCGCCGAGCGACATGATCGCCTTGTTGTTCTCGACGGTGACGATCTCCGGCCGCGCCAGCGTTCGGGTCTTGCCCTGCGAGGCCAGCGCCTGCAGCGCGAGGTTGATGTTGAACCGCTGCGCGATGATCCCGAAGGCGAGACCGCCGGCCGGCAGCGGTCCCGCGTTGGGGAGCGCGCTGATGGGCAAGTTGATGAGGTTGCCGCCGAGCGGCAGCCCCGTCTGGAAGCTGACGGGCAGGCCGCCGAGCTGGCTCAGCGCTTGGCTGTTCTGCAAGAGGAGCCCATGATTCGCCGTCGTGAGCCCGAAGACGCTCGTCGGGTCGATGATCGTCGTCGAGCCCTGAACGAATCCCGGGACGATGGGCACGCTCTGGCCGCCCTGCCCCAGCGTCGTCTGCAGTCCCTGACCGACGAGTGCGAGCGAGCCGGCGCGCCCCACGCCCATGCCGCCCCACTGGATGCCGATCTGCTCCAGCGCGCTGCGATCGAGGATCTCCATGCGCGCTTCGATCTTCACTTGCGGCAACGGAATGTCGAAGCTCTCGTGGATCAGCTTCTTGATCCGCTCCAGGTCGGCGGCGTACATGCGGATGAAGAGAGTGTGGGTCGGGCAGTGCGAGCGGATCGTCAAGCCGCGGGCGGTGGCGGGAGTCTGAGCCGGCGCTGATGTGGCGCCGCCGCCCTGCTGCTGCGCCTGTCCGTACAGCTGCGAGAACGGCGGCTCTGCGATCGGCGGCGGCGTAGCGCCCGCACCACCGGGGGCCCCGCCCGCGGGAGAAGAGGCGCCACCACCTATCACGGCTTGGCCGCACGGCTGCAGCGACGTACCGCCGCTGCCACCGAGCCCGAGAATGCCGATCAACGTGTCGGCGACCTCGTTGGGGTCGGCGTAGGACAGACGGATCGTCTCCTCGCGCAGCGGCCCGCGCTCCTGCGCCTCCTTCACCGCGGCTTCGACCGCGGACTTGCGCTGGAGCGCTTCCGCTTCCTTGAGCTGCGCCTCGGCCATCTTCGCGCGCGAGTCAGTTTCGCTCTTGATCTTGGATTCGATCACGCGCGCCTGCGACTCACGGTCTTTGGTGAGCTGGTCCGACGTCACGATACGCAGGACGTTGCCCTTTTCGATCTTCTGGAGACCGCGCGTTTCGAGGACCGTGTCGAGCGCCTGTTCCCACGGGACGTTCCGAAGCGAGATCGACATCTTGCCCTTCACGTCGTCGCCGATCACGATGTTGCGACCGCT
>JBGOTH010000130.1:0-7155 GCA_041476345.1 Methylomirabilia bacterium | reverse complement strand
CCATAGCCGCCGCCCGCAGGCCGCGGCGAGTATCCGCCACCGCCACCGCCGGGACGCGGGCCGCTGAAACCGCCCGGCCTCGGACCGGAGCCACGCGGCGTCGCCTTGTCGACGCGAATCGCGCGACCGTCGACGTTCGCGCCGTTGAGGCTGCTCAGCGCTTTCTCGGCTTCTTCGGTCGTCTGCATCTCCACGAAGCCGAAGCCCCGGGAACGCCCGGTCTCACGGTCCGTCATGACGGCAGCGGATTCCACGACGCCGAAGCGGGCGAATGCCGCCCGAAGGCTGTCGTTCGAGGTGGTGAAAGACAGCCCGCCCACGAACAGCTTCACGCCCATTGGAGCGCTCCTTTCGTATCTGGCTACAGTGGTAACCAGCATACCATCGTGGGCGGTGCGCTAAGATCGCCTTCGTGAGCTCCTTCCCCACCATCACGGCCGAGGCCCTGGCCACGCTCCGTACGCGCGTCGGCCAGCCCGTTCGCCGTCCCGAGCCCTACATCGAAGTCACCACGCGCGATGCCGTCCGACACTGGGCGCACGGCATCGGCGATCGCAACCCGGTGTGGGCGGGGAAGCGGCTCGCGCCGCCCACGATCCTCTTTGCGCTGGACCGGATCGTGTCGGGCTACGTGGGCGGCTTGCCCGGCATCCACGCGATGTACGGGGGCACCGACTTCCGCTGGCGGCGCGCGCTCCGCGAGGGCGAGCGGCTGACCGGCGAGAGCGTGTTGCTCGAGCTCGAGGAGAAGTCGTCCACCTTCGCGCGCCGGGCGGTCAAGCAGACGTACCGCACCACCTTCGTCGACGAGACGGGCGCTGTCGCCGCGGAGGCGGATTCCTGGTGTTTTCGCACCGAGCGTGACACGGCGCGCGAGCGTGCGAAGTACGCGCCGCGGCCGCCGCACGTCTACAGCGAGGAAGAGATTGCGCGCATCCGCGACGCCTATGCGCGCGAAGAGGTACGCGGCGCGACGCCGCGCTGGTTCGAGGACGTGAAGGTCGGCGACCAGATGCCCGAGGTGGTCAAGGGGCCGCTGACGGTGACGTCGATCGTCGCGTTCGTGCAGGGCTGGGGAAGCCTCTACGTCCGCGCGCACGGCCTCGCCTTCGACATGTTCGACCGTCATCCCGCGCTCGCGATCCCGAATGCGTTCGGTGTCCCGGAGCCGCCGGAGCGCGTGCACTGGGACGAGGCGTTCGCGCGCGCCGTCGGGGTGCCGGGCGCCTACGACTACGGCCCGGAGCGCGTCGCGTGGCTCGGTCACCTCGTCACCAACTGGATGGGCGACGCCGGGATGCTGACCCGACTCAGCGTGCAGGTGCGACGCCACAACCTGATCGGCGACGCTACGTGGTGTCGCGGGCGCGTCACGAGCGTCGCCGAGCGCGACGGCCGCGGTGAGGTCACGGTCGACCTGGCCGCGGTCAATCAGCGCGAGGAGACCATCGCGCGCGGCGAGGCGACCGTCGTGTTGCCCAGGAGGTGAAGTCGCGCGTTGCGCTTGGCGTGCTCGCGCTTTCCTTCGTCGCCGCGGCGCCGATTCCCGACTGGCAAAGCCCGCTCGGGCGCGATCATCCGCTGGTGGGCACGATCCGGGACGTGGCCGCGGCGGGAACGGTCACGCCGGAGACGCTCGTCGCGCGCCTGGCTACCCGGCGGTTCGTGATCCTCGGCGAGAAGCACGACAACCCCGACCATCACTGGCTGCAGGCGTGGATCATCGAAGCACTCGTCATGGCGGGGCGGCGTCCGGCGGTCGCCTTCGAGATGGTCCGTGCCGACCAGGCGGATACGCTCGCGCGTTACCTTGCGGCACCGGGCGACGCGCATGGCCTGGGCGACGCGCTCGACTGGCGCCGCTCCGGGTGGCCGGCGTGGTCGATGTACGAGCCGATCGCAGAAGCGGCGCTGCGCGCGCGCGTGCCGCTCGTCGCCGCCGATCTCTCCGGGGCGATGCTGGCGTCGTTGCGTCGCGGCGGCCTCGATGCGCTCGATCCGGGCGTCGTGACGCGCCTTCATCTCGATCGTCCGCTGCCCGACGCGGTACGCGCGCGGCTCGTCGGCGAGCTCCGCGAAGCGCATTGCGGGCACGTGCCCGAGAGCAGTGTGGACAACCTCGTGGCGAGCCAGCGTGCCCGCGACGCGCACATGGCGGCGGCGATGCGTGACGCAGGTGGGGACGGCGCCGTGCTGATCGCGGGCGCGGGCCACGCCCGTCGCGACATGGGCGTCCCCCGCATGCTGCCCGACGCGGACGTGGTGAGTGTCGCGTTCCTCGAAGTGCGTGGGGACACGACGTCGCCGCCCGTGGTGCCGTTCGACTACGTGTGGTTCACGCCGCGCGTTACCGATCAGGACCCCTGCGAGCGTTTCCGGCGCGAGCTCGAGCGGCTGCGCCGACCCTGATCGACCACCTGCCGTGTTATAACAGCGCACTTTGGCGAGTCCGATTCTCGAGGTGCGTGACGTCACCGTTCGCTTCGGCGGCATCGTGGCCCTGGAGGGGGTCTCCTTCGGGATCGAGCCGGGGCAAATCGTCGGGTTGATCGGCCCGAACGGCGCCGGCAAGACCACGCTTTTCAACTGCGTCAGTCGCCTCTACACGGTGTCGTCCGGCGCGATTACGTTCGACGGCGGCCCGCTGCTCGCCGTGCCGCCGCATCGCATCGCGGGCCTCGGCATCGGCCGCACCTTTCAGAACCTCGCCCTGTTCCCAACCCAGACCGTGCTCCAGAACGTGATGATCGGTGCCCACAGCCGTACACGCAGCGACTTCCTCTCGAACGCGCTGAAGCTCGGCTGGGTCAGGCGCGAAGAGACCGAGTGCCGCGCGCATGCCGAGGGGCTGCTGCGCTTCCTCGATCTCGAGCCGGTCGCGGGTCGCCTCGCGGCGGGCCTGCCGTTCGCGACGCTCAAGCGCGTGGAGCTCGCGCGCGCGCTCGCGAGTCGCCCGCGCCTCCTGCTGCTCGACGAGCCGGCGGGCGGACTGAACCACGAAGAGGTCGCGGCGCTGAGCGCCATCATCCGCCGCATCCGCGACGAGTTCCGACTCACCATCCTGCTCGTCGAGCACCACATGAGCCTCGTGATGCAGGTGTCCGACAAGGTGGTGGTGCTCGATTTCGGTCGCAAGATCGCGGAAGGCCCGCCCGCCGACGTGCAGCGGAATCCGGAGGTCATCAAGGCCTACCTGGGGACCGAGGCCGCATGAGCGCGCTGCTGGAGGTGCGGGACCTCGAAGCCTTCTACGGCCGCACGAAGGCGCTGCACGGCGTGAGCTTCTCGATGATGGCCGGCGGCATCACCACGATCCTCGGCGCGAACGGCGCGGGCAAGACGACGACGCTGCGCGCGATCTCGCGCATGGTGCGGACCGCCGGCGCCATCCTCTTCGAGGGACAGCCGCTCGAGCAGCGCGCCACCGAGGACGTGGTGCGGCTCGGCATCGCGCACGCGCCCGAGGGCCGGGGGACGTTCGTCCACCTCACGGTGGAGGAGAACCTCAAGCTGGGCGCCTGGGGCCGGCGCGACCGGGGCGGGCGCGACGAGGACTTCGAGCGCGTGTTCGGCTATTTCCCGGTGCTGCGCGATCGCCGTCACCAGGTCGCCGGGACGCTCTCCGGCGGCGAGCAGCAGATGCTCTCCGTCGCGCGCGCGCTCATGCTGCGGCCGCGCTTGCTGCTGCTCGACGAGCCGTCGCTCGGCCTGGCGCCCATGGTGGTCCGCGAGATCTTCCGGATCCTCCGGACGGTGAATCGGGACGCCGGGGTCACCATCCTGCTCGTCGAGCAGAATGCCGCGCTCGCGCTCGACCTCGCCGACCACGTCTTCCTGCTCGAGACCGGACGCGTCGTCATGGAGGGACCGTCGGAAAAACTGAAGTCGGACGACGCGATCCGCCGCGCGTACCTAGGGTACTGACAAGAGGGGAGAATGGATATTTTTGTCCAGCAGGTCGTCTCGGGGCTCGCCACCGGCGGCATCTACGCCAGCGTGGCGCTGGCGCTCGTGATGATCTACCAGGCGACCGACGTGGTGAACTTCGGGCAGGGCTCGATGGCCATGTTCGCCACGTACATCTGCTGGGCGATGCTCAACGCCGGCATGCCGTACTGGGGCGCGTTCGTCGCGACGCTCGCGATCGCGTTCGTGGGCGGTATCGTCGTCGAGCGCGTCGTGATCCGCCCGGTCGAGAACGCACCGATCCTGTCGATCGTCATCGTGACCCTCGGCCTGCTCGTCATCTTCACCAGCATCGCCGGCTGGATCTGGACGTACGTGCAGAAGCCGTTTCCCAGCCCCTTTCCGGAGCGGCCTCTCAAGGTCGGCAACATCTTTTTCGGCGCGCACGACGTCGGGCAGATCGGCGTCACGCTGATCGTCCTTCTCTGCATCTATCTCTTCTTCCGCTTCACCCCGCTCGGCCTCGCGATGCGCGCGGCCGCGCACAATCCCGTGTCGAGCCGGCTCTGCGGCATTCGCGTGGGGTGGATGCTCGCCCTCGGCTGGGGCCTCGCCTCGGTCTTCGGCGCGGTGGCCGGCATGTTGGTGGCGCCCGTCCTGACCCTCGATCCGAACATGATGGGCGGTGTGCAGCTTTACGCCTTCGCGGCGGCCACGCTCGGTGGCTTCTCGAGTCCGGGCGGCGTCGTGCTCGGCGGCTTCATCGTCGGTATCGTGGAAAACCTCGTGGGAACCTACGTGAGCTTCATCGGCACGGAGCTCAAGCTCACGGTGGCGCTTGCCATGATCATCGTGGTGCTGTTGGTCAAGCCGACCGGCCTCTTCGGCACCACGATCGTGAAGCGGGTCTGATGGACGCGCGCGCACAACGGACCCTCGCCATCCTCGCCCTGCTCGCGGTGGCGTGCGCGCTGCCGTTCACGATGTCGAACTTCCGGCTGTTCCAGTTCACGCAGGTCTACGTCTACGCGATCGCGATTCTCGGTCTCAACATGCTCACCGGATACAACGGCCAGTTTTCCCTGGGCCACGGCGCGTTCTACGCGATCGGCGCGTACGTCTCGGCGATCATGATGGACAAGTGGAACGTGCACTACGGCTGGACCATTCCGGTCGCGGGCGTGCTGTGCCTCGTGGTCGGCTTCCTCTTCGGGCTGCCCGCGCTGCGTCTCGAAGGCCTCTACCTGGCGCTCGCCACGTTTTCGCTGGCGCTCGCCGTGCCCCAGATCCTGAAATATTTCGAGCACTGGACGGGCGGCTCGCAGGGCCTCGTGCTGTCGAAGCCGAATGCGCCGTTCGGCCTGCCGCTCAACCCGGATCAGTGGCTCTACTTTCTGACGCTCGGTGTGCTGATTGTTCTCTTCTGGCTTGGGGCGAACCTCCTGCGCGGCCGCGTGGGGCGGGCGATCGTGGCCATCCGCGACAACCACATCGCCGCCGAAGCCATGGGCATCAATACCTCGCTCTACAAGTCGCTCGTGTTCGGCGTGAGCGCGGCCTACACCGGCGTGGCCGGCGCGCTGTCGGCTTCGGTCATCGCCTACGTCGCTCCCGACTCGTTCGACGCGTTTCTCTCGATCACGCTCCTGATCGGCAGCGTCATCGGCGGCCTCGCCTCGATCTCGGGCGCAGTGCTGGGCGCGATGTTCATCCAGTTCATTCCGAACTGGGCGCAGGACATCTCGAAGGCGGCGCCCTGGGCGATCTTCGGCGTGTTCCTCATCGTGTTCATGTACGTGATGCCGTTCGGCATCGCCGGAGCGATCCGGCTGCTGTGGATCCGGACGCAGCGCTCGCGCGTTGCGCTCTCACCGGAGCCGCGGGAAACTGCGGCTACGTAGGCCTCGAGAACCACCTGAATGGAGGGTCCCATGGTGCTCACCAGGAAGCTGCTCGTGCTCTTGCTCGTCATCGGTCTGGCCGGCGTCACGCTGGCGCCGGTCGTCTCGGCCCAGACGGTCGTCGGTGTGACCGCGACCGAGGTCAAGATCGGCAACACCAACCCGTACAGCGGCCCGGCGTCGGCGTACGGCACGATCGGCAAAGCCATCGGTGCGTATTTCAAGAAGGTGAACGACGAGGGCGGCATCAACGGCCGCAAGATCAACTACATCTCCTACGACGACGGCTACGCGCCGCCCAAGACCGTGGAGATGGTCCGCAAGCTGGTCGAGTCAGACGGAGTCGCGCTGCTGTTCCAGACCCTCGGCACGCCTCCGAACAGCGCGATCCACAAGTACATGAACCAGCAGAAGGTGCCGCACCTCTTCGTGGCGACGGGGGCCACCAAGTGGAACGACGCGAAGAACTTCCCGTGGACGATGGGGTTCCAGCCCAACTACCAGACGGAGGGGCGGGTCTACGCGGCCGACGTGCTGAAGAAGCACCCGGGCGCGAAGGTCGGCATCCTCTACCAGAACGACGACTACGGGAAGGACTACCTGAAGGGCTTCGAGGACGGGCTGGGTGAAGCCAACAAGAAGATGATCGTGATGAAGCAAAGCTACGAAGTGACCGATCCCACGATCGACTCGCAGATCGTGAACCTGAAGAACAGCGGCGCCACCGTGTTCTTCAACATCACGATCCCCAAGTTCGCGGTGCAGGCGATCAAGAAGGCCCACGACATCGGCTGGAAGCCCGTGCACTACCTGAACAACGTGTCGAGCTCCCTGGCCACGGTGTTGAAGCCGGCCGGCCTCGAGGCGTCGAAGGATCTCATCACCGCGCTGTACATGAAAGAAGTCACGGACCCGCAGTGGCGCAACGACAAGGGCTTCACGGACTGGGTGGTCTTCATGAAGAAGTACTACCCGGAGGGCGCGCTGGACGACCAGGCCAACGCCTACGGCTACAACGTCGCCATCCTGATGACGACGGTGATCAAGCAGTGCGGCAACGACCTGTCGCGCGAGAACATCATGAAGCAGGCGGCGAACCTCAAGAACGTCGAGCTGCCGCTCCTGCTGCCCGGGATCAAGGTCAACACGAGCCCCACGGACTTCGCGCCGATCGAGCAGGAGCAGCTCGCTCGCTTCACCGGCGAGAAGTGGGAGCTCTACGGCGAGATGTTCGACGCGTTCCGCAAGCAGTAGCCGCGTGAAACTGCCGTAACGCGCGCGGGGGCGGAGGGCGGGCGGGGCCGAGTGGCCTCGCCCCCCTCTGACCCCCGAGCCGCCGCGTCGTAAT
>JBGOTH010000129.1:0-7241 GCA_041476345.1 Methylomirabilia bacterium | reverse complement strand
CGGCAGGTCTTCGTGAAGGATCCCGACGGCAACATGGTCGAGTTCATCGGGCGTTCGAAGAACGCGGGTGAGCGGAAGATGGAGCCGATCGGTACACACGGTCGATGAGCATGGGACTCGAATCCGTCCTCGAAAGCCCGACGGCCGAGCGGTTGGCCACGGGCTTCAAGTTCACCGAAGGGCCCCTGTGGCACCCCGACGGCTTCTACTACTTCGTCGACATCCGCAGCAACAATCTCCATCGCATCACGCCCGGCAAGCCCGCGGAGCTCGTGCGCGCGAGCACGGGCGAAGGCAACGGCACCACGTTCGACCTGCAGGGCCGGCTCGTGATCTGCGAAGGTGGCAACCGGCGCGTGACGCGCTGGTCCGCCGACGGCCGGAGCGAGGTCCTGATGGAGCGCTGGGAAGGCAAGCGCCTCAATCGACCGAACGACGTCGTGTGCAAGTCGGATGGAAGCCTCTACTTCACGGACCCCGGCTACCGGGTGCCGTTCGAGCAGCGCGAGATGCAGCATTCCGCGGTCTACCGCGTGATGCCGGACGGCACGAAGAGCATGGTCGCGGACTTCGAATATCCGAACGGGCTCGCGTTCTCGCCCGACGAGCGCCGGCTCTACGTGGCGAACACGCGGTGGGCGCAATACATCCACGTGCTGGAGCTCGATCAGAAGGGCGCCATGGTGCGCCGGCGCATCTTCGCGGAGATGCCGTCCGACAGCGACAAGAACGGCGTGCCGGACGGCATGAAGGTGGACGTGGAGGGCCGCGTCTACTGCACCGGGCCCGGCGGTACCTGGGTCTTCGCGCCCGACGGGACAAAGCTCGGAATCATCGTCACGCCGGAATACCCGGCCAACATCGCGTTCGGCGGCCCCGATCTCAAGACGCTATTCCTCACGGCCAACACGTCGGTCTACTCGCTCCGTATGAAGGTGCCCGGGCAGCCGCACCCGTGGTATCGCGTCCGAGGAAAATAGATGATCAACTTCGGCACCTTCCTGCTGATGCAGTCGCCCTCGATGCGGTCGTCGCAGGAGATCTACTCCCGCGCGATCGATCTCGCGCAGGCGGCGGAGTCGCTCAACTTCCGGAACATCTGGCTCGCCGAGCACCACTTCTCCACGTACGGGTACCTCGCGCGCCCCGCACAGCTCGCGACCTACATCGCGGCGAAGACGACGCGGCTGCGCGTGGGCACCGCCGTCATCGTGGTGCCGCTGCACCACCCGCTCGTCATCGCGGAGGAGATCGCGACGCTCGACCTGCTCGCGGGCGGGCGCGTCGACATCGGGCTGGGCCGCGGCTATCAGCACTACGAGTTCGAGCGGATGGGCCTGGAGCTCGACAGCGCGCGCGCGCGATGGGAAGAATCCGTCGACATCATCCTCAAGGCGTTCAGCGGCGAGCCGTTCAGCTACGACGGCAAGCTCTTCAAGATCCCGGAGACGTCGATCTTCCCGCAGCCGCTGCAGAAGCCGCACCCGCCGATCTGGGTGACGGCGCAGAGCCCGGACTCCGTCGAGGCGACGGTACGGCGTGGGTTCAATTTGCTCACCGGAGGCTTCGGCGTGCCCATCGAGCGGATGGCGGACTTCCGCAAGCAGTTCGACCGCCTCGTGGCGGAGGTGAAGCCACCGCGCGTCCCGCAGGTCGGCGTGCAGCGCGCCGTCTACGTGACCGACACCGTCGCGGATGCGCGCGCGGCCGCGGAGGAAGCGCGCTGGAACATGCGCGTGACGCTCAGCCTGCGCAATCACTACGAGAAGGTGGAACGCGGTCGCGCGATCGCCGTGCCCGCGCCGAAGGAGCCGGACGTCGACGACCTGCTCGACCGCTTCCTCGTCATCGGGACGCCGGACACGGTGATCCGCCAGATCAAGCGCGTGGAGACGCTGGTGGGCATCAGCCACTTCAACTGCAGCTTCTGGTTCGGCGACCTCGAGCATCCGCGCATCCTGAAGTCGATGGAGCTATTCGCGAAAGAGGTCATGCCGGCGTTTCGCTGACGGCGGGCCGGGTGTGGCTCTATGGTCGACCGCTTAGAGCTCAACGTAGACGAGGCTTCGCCTCGTCTCGTCTCCGCATGCGCGTCTGACCATAGAGCCGCACCCGGCAGAGCCGCACCCGGCCCGCCGTCAGCGAAACGTCGCCGTTTACGGCAGGAGATCGGCCACCGCGATCGACGCGGCCGGGGCGGCGAGCGGCGTAACGCACTCGCCCGGACGCGCAATCTTCACGAGGCGATAGTCCCACCCGTACGGCATCGCGCCGGCTCGTACCGGCTCGCGCCGCACCTCGAGCACGCGGTCGACCAGGTTCAGCACCCAGTATTCCGGACGGCCGGCGCGCGCGTAGAGACTCGACTTGTACCGGCGATCGAGCGTCAGGCTACTCAGCGTGACCTCTACGACCAACACCGGATCCGCAGGATGAGCCGCGAAGTAGTCACGAAGGGTTCCACGCACCACCGCGACGTCCGGCTCGGGCTCGGACGTGTCGTCGAGCGCGATGGGGCCCTGGGAGCGAATGTCCCAGCCCTCCCCGAAGGCCTGCGTCAGGGCTCGCTCGACGAGCCGGATCGCTCCGTAGTGGTACGCACTCTGCGGCTCGGCGACGATCAGGAGACCATCGATCAGCTCGATCCGGTCGTCGGACGTGAACACACCCTGGTCGATGAGCTTCTCGTACTCGACGCGCGTCCACCGCTTCAGCTCGAGCTCGGGTTCGGCCATACGGCACCTCTGCGCGCACTCTAGCCACTGACGAGGCAGGCGGTCAATGTCCACGAATGGTGACAGTGTCATGGTAAGACGTGCTCATGAGGAGGATCGAGAGGGGTGGCGGATGATCCAGGACGCGTGGCGCTGTCACGCCGCGCGGTGCTGCGCCTGATGGCGGCAGCGGCGGCCGGCGCGGGTGCGGGGCCATCGGACGCCAGGCTGATCACGCGCTCGATCCCGTCGAGCGGCGAGACGATTCCCGCCGTCGGTCTCGGCACGTGGCAGACGTTCGACGTCGGCGCGTCGAAGGCGGAGCGCGACCCACGCCGCGAGGTGCTGAAGCAGTTCGTCACGCTCGGCGGACGCGTGATCGATTCGTCGCCGATGTACGGCGCGGCGGAAGCTGTGGTGGGCGAGCTCGCGTCCGACATCAGGGTGACCGACAGGCTTTTCGTGGCGACGAAAGTGTGGACGAGCGGACGCGCGGCCGGCGTCACTCAGATGGAGCAGTCGATCCGGTTGCTCCGCAAGCAGCCGCTCGACCTGATGCAGATCCACAACCTGGTCGACTGGCGCACCCACCTCGCCACGCTCCGCGAATGGAAGAAGGCGGGCCGCGTGCGCTACATCGGCGTCACGCACTACACCTCGAGCGCCTACGACGAGCTGGAGCGCGTGCTGCGTGCCGAGCTGCTCGACTTCGTGCAGCTGAACTATTCGCTGGGCGAGCGCGAGGCCGAGCGCAAGATCCTTCCTCTCGCCAGGGATCGCGGCGTCGCCGTGCTCGTCAACCGCCCGTTCGCCGAAGGCGGCCTCTTCCGTCGCGTGCGCGGCCAGGCGTTGCCGGCGTGGGCCACGGACATCGGCTGCGAGAGCTGGGCGCAGCTCTTCCTGAAGTGGATCATCGGCCATCCCGCCGTCACGTGCGCGATTCCCGCGACGAGCAATCCGGAGCATCTCGCCGACAACATGAAGGGCGTCGTCGGCGCGCTGCCGGACGCGGCGATGCGGGAGAAGATGGCGGCGCTGATCGGGACGTGACTTACAGCGGGATCGCGAGCAGCGTGTCGACGCGGCTCGAGTCGCACACGACGACACGCTCGCGGAAGCGCAGCGACCCCGCGAGGTCGACCACCAGATCGAGGTAACGCCCGGTCGCGAAGAGATCCATGCGGCCGTCGCGCATGATCCGCACCACCAGGAAGGGTGTTTCTACCCGCAGTCCGTCGGCGCCACGTTCAATGACCGCAGGCAGCCCGACGATGTGCCGATACGCTTGGCGCTCGTAGATGTTGGCCTGCCGCAGCGCGGTGACACGGTCGCGCAACATCCCCTGCGAGTCGGCGTACATGAGCCCGATGGGCAGCCCGCGCTTGTAATTGTCGATCGACGTGATCGTGTAGAGGCACGGGTCGACGAAGAAGTCCGGCCACGCCTCCAGCCGGTCGTCGTCGATCGCGCGTGCGTAGTCCGCGTTCAGCTGCGCGATCAGCGGCTGCAGGTCAGTGGCCCATATGGCGGCGATACGCCTTCCAGAACCCGCGCACGGACGCTTCCGTCGCGCGCGTGTCCTGCGACTCCGCCTCTTCGCCACCCATGTTGATGACGGACACTTCGTTCCCCGCCGCCGCCGCGCCGCGCTGCACGAAGCCGCCGACGCACCCGTCTTCCATCGAGACGTAGCCCGCGGGACCGACGAGGTTCGACTGCTTGAGGCGGCGCCGCTGCATCGCCTGATCGTCGTCGACGAATCCGATGTAGGTCCAGTGCAGCTCCATCGAATCCGGGCCCTTGGGCAGGATCTGCCGCACAGCGAGGCAGTTCTGGATCTGCTGCAGGACGAAGCCCGGAAACACCGTGAGAATCTGCAGCTTGATCCCGTCGCCGAACTCGTCGATGCCGTCGAGCAGGCTCGGATCGGCCAGCCGATAGCCCTGCTGCTCGGAGCGGATCCCCTGATCGCGGTACGCGGTGCTCGTGCGGTCGTCCGCCCGGTCGATCGTGGTGCTCGTGTGGTGCCCGCCGTCAGGGCTGACGAGGACGCCGCCCCCTTGCGTGAGTCGCGTGATGCGGAAGGTGCCGAAGAACGCGTGCAGCAGACTCGCGTGATACGTGTCCTTCACGTTCTCGGCGTAGAGCTTCCAGTTGTTCGGCAGTACCTGGACGGAGCGGCCGAGCACGCGCACCGGCTTCTTCCCCAGCACGCGCCGGATGCGCGCGAGGATTTGCTCGCCGAGATACTCCTCGATCGTCGGCGTCTCGTCCGAGAGCGTCGCGAAGACGAGCCCGTGCAGCGTCGTCGTGCGAAGCTTGCGCGGCCCGTGCTCCTCCTTGCAGAACCCCGCCGGCATCCCGCCGCGCCCGTTCGAGCCCTTCTCGAACGCGATGCCGATGAGGTCGCCGGTGAGGTTGTACGTCCACGCGTGGTAAATGCACTGGAAGTGCTTCGCCGAGCCGGAATCATCCAGCGCGATCAGCGCGCCGCGATGCGCGCAGCGATTCTCGAACGCGTGGATTGCGCCGGCCTCGCCGCGCACGACGATGACCGGCATCTCGCCGGCGAAGGTGGTGCGGAAGTCTCCCGGCTTCTCGAGGTCGGCCTCGAGGCAGACGTAGTTCCACACGGGGCCTTCGAAGATGCGGCGCAGCTCCGCCTGATAGTTGTCGCGGTCCTGATAGACCCAGTACGGGACGCGGGCGAGCGTCGATCCTGGCCACGTGGGCATAGCGGCTTCCCCCTCTAGAAGCGGTTCTCGTCGACCTTCAACCCGAGCCAGTAGCGGCCGATGAGCTCGTAGTGCGCGAGACGTCCCTGCATGTGCTGCGTGATCACGTGGACGTCCTGGAAATAACGCTGGAGCGGATTGTCCTCGTAGAGGGCGGTGGCGCCGGCGGCGTTGTACACCGCGTCGACGATCTGCGCGGCCAGCCGGATCCCGTGCGTGGTCGCGAGACGGAGGTTGGCGCGATGGTCGAGGCTCACCGCGTCGCGAGTGGCCGCGTCCCAGATCTCCCGGACGGCCTCGGTCAGAAACGCCTTGCCGGTCCGGAGCCACGCCTCCGCCTGACCGATCATCGACTGGACGATCGGCGTGTCGCGCAACAGCGCTTCCGTCGCCCGCGGCGTCTTCGTGGTGGCGAGCTCCGTGAACGTCGTGAGGCAAGCACGCGCGAGGCCGAACGCGACCGACGCGTCGCCCGACGCGAACAGGAGCGTGCGCGGGATCTTGTAGAGCGGCCCCGGCTCGAGGAGCGGCGCCGTCGCCGAGAGCACGGTGCGCTCCGCCGGCACGAAGACGTCGTTCACGGCGAAGTGGTGCGTGCCCGTGCCGCGCATGCCGCGCACCTTCCACGTGTCGAGCAGATCGGCCTCGGCGACGGGTACGAACAGGTAGCGTGCCTCCGGCGCGTCCCCGTCCATCCGTACCTGTCCGTTCTCGATGACCTGCGCGTGCGCCGCCACCCACGCGGCATTCCGCGAGCCGGTGCTGAAGCCCTGCCGGCCCGTCACGCGGTACCCACCAGGCACCACGATCGCCTTCGCCGTCGGGGCCGGCGTGTTGGCGACGCAGCCGCGCGGCGTGTCCATCCAGATCTTGCGCGCCACCTCGCGCGGCATCCGTGCCGCGTACGTCGCGTGAATCGTCAGCTGGTTCACGACCCAGCCGGTGCTCGCATCCGCCTTGCCGATCTCTTCGATGACCTGGACGTAGGTCGGCAGGTCGATCTCGCCGCCGCCGATGGCACGGGGCACCGCCATGTGCACCAGGCCGGCATCCGCGATCGCTTCGAAGACCGCGCGTGGGATTTCGCGGAGCGCTTCGCCTTCGTCGGCGGAAGCGCGGATCGCGGGCGCGAGCTTGCGTGCGGCGTCGAGAGGGGTCATGGCGTCTATTCTAGTCCTCGCGGTTGGCGACGCGGGGGCCGCCGCTCACGTACACGGTCTCCCCCGTCATGAAGCTCGCCTGATCGGAGGCGACGAAGATCACCGCCCACGCGATCTCCTCGGGACGGCCCAGGCGCTTGAGCGGGATGTCGCGCGACGCGCTCGCGATCATCTCCGGCGTCTTCCACACCTCGAGCACGCCTTCCGTCTCCACCGGCCCCGGCGCGACGGCGTTGACGGTGATGTTGTACTTCGCCCACTCGGCGCCGAGGCTCTGCGTGAGCGCCGTCACGCCCGCTTTTGCGGCGGCGTACGCCCCCATCCCGCGCGAGCCCGTGCGCCCCGCCACCGACGTCACGTTGACGATCTTGCCACCGCCCTGCTTGATCATCACGCGACCAGCAGCCTGGCAGAAGAGAAACACGCCGGTGAGGTTCGTCTGGATCATCGAGTCCCACTCGCTGCGAGGGAGCTCTTCGAAGCGCGCGCGGATGCGATAGCCGGCGTTGTTGACGAGCAGGTCGATGCGCCCGAACTCGTCGAGCGTGCGCGCGACCACGTCGTCGACCTGTTGCGCGTCGCCCACGTCGCACGCGACGGCGAGCGCTTTGCGACCTTCCGCGCGCACCGCG
>JBGOTH010000128.1:0-7270 GCA_041476345.1 Methylomirabilia bacterium | reverse complement strand
GCTCGGCTAGAGTTGCGTTGGGAAGACAGGTGGAGCGGCACATGATGATGGTGAGTGGCACGCACGTCGCGCTCGACCTCGGCAATGCCTGTGATTGCTCAGAGGGATGGTGATGAAGTCCATCGTCGTCAATCTCACCGCCGCCTTCATTCTTGGGCTGTTCACCCCGCCGCTCTCGGCCGAAGCCCAGCAGGTCGCGAAGGTCTATCGGATAGGTATTCTGGCGAACGTCTCTGGGGGTATTTGGACGCCGTTCATCGAAGGGCTCCGCGAGCTTGGCTACGTGGAGGGCCAGAACATCACGATCGAACGCCGATCTTCAGAGGGAAAGTATGAGAGGCTCCCGGACCTCGCGGCCGAACTGGTCCGTCTCAACGTTGACGTCATTGTGGCGCCAGCCAATGAAAATGTCGTTGCAGCCAAGCGGGCCACTCGGACGATCCCCATCGTCATGGCGGGCTCTGTAGATCCGGTGGGGAGTGGGCTCGTCGCCAGCCTCGCGCAGCCTGGCGGAAATGTCACAGGACTATCCTTAAATGCTCCGGGGTTAGCGGGGAAACAGCTCCAGTTGCTCAAGGAGATCGTCCCCAGGGTCTCCAGGGTCGCCGTCCTCTGGAATCCAACCAACAGAGCCGGTCACGCTTTGTTGGGAGAGGCGAAGGTCGCGGCGCGGTCGTTGGGCGTACGGCTTCAAGTCCTGGAGGCGCGAGGGCCTGACGGGTTCCCGGGTGCATTTGCGGCGATGGCCAGCGAGCGTGCCGGCGCCCTTCTCGTCTTCTCGGACGGGATGCTCCTTCTTCACCGAACACGGATCGCAGACTCCGCAGCGAAGAGCCGCCTGCCAGCCATGTACGGGCGGAGAGAGTTCGTAGACGCTGGCGGCCTTATGAGTTATGCGCCGTCCCTCGGTGATAACCTCCGGCGTGCCGCCACCTACGTGGACAAAATTCTCAAGGGCGCCAAGCCCGCCGACCTCCCCGTCGAGCAGCCCGCCAAGTTCGAGATGGTGCTCAACCTCAAGACGGCGAAGGCCCTCGGCCTCATCATCCCGCCGTCGATGTTGGTACAGGCGGACCAGGTTATCGAATGAGAACGGCGAAACGCTGCCCAACTCAGCGTTGAAGGCGGCCGGCGCTCCAACAACCCGCTTCAGCGAAGCTTTCGGATCAGCGCGGCGCAGCGGTCGAGCACCGGCAGCACCTCGTCGGCCTTTGCCGCCGGCAGGTTGAAGACGATCCGGGCGACGCCGGCGTCGCGATAGCGCTTGATGAGATCGGCGTCTTCCGCCACGCCGAACACCGTGATCGGCAGCGTCGCCGGATCGCGCCCGGCCTCGACCATCATCTTGCGGGCCTCCGGCAGGACGCTGATCACGTCGCCGTAGGCCGGCCGGCGGCCGTGGGGCACCCATCCGTCGCCGTACGCGATCGCGCGCCGGGTGCCGTACGGGAAGGCGCCGCCCACGATCACCGGCGGGTGCGGCTTCTGCACCGGCTTCGGCCACGTCATCATCGGCGGGAACTTCACGAACTCGCCGGTGTACTCGGGCTTCGACTTCGTCCAGATCGCCTTCATCGCCTCCACGCGCTCCTGCATCACCGTGAAGCGCGACTTGAACTCCGTACCGTGATCCGCCATCTCCTCCGCGTTCCAGCCCGCGCCGATGCCGAAGAGGAATCGTCCGCCCGAGATCTGGTCGAGCGTCGCGACGGACTTGGCCGTCTGGATGGGATCGCGCTGCACGACGAGACAGATGCCGGTGCCGACCTGGAGCGTCGTCGTCGCCGTGGCGGACGCCGCCAGCGTCACGAAAGGATCCATGACGTCGTAGTACTTCTTCGGCAGATCACCGCCCTGCGGAAACGGCGATTGCCGTGATACCGGGATGTGCGAGTGCTCCGGCGCCCACAGCGAGCCGAACCCGCGCTCCTCGAGCGCGCGTCCCAGCTCGGCCGGGCCCATCGAGTAGTCGGTGAAGAAGATCGCGGCGCCGAAATCCATGGTCACTTACTGCTCCTTCGCCGGCATCGCGGGCGCAGCGAGCATTCCTTTGGCGGTGTAGTCGATCGGCACGATCCGATAGCGATAGATCATGCCGTGATCGCCGACCACGTACCCGCGCTGCGGGCTCGGCAGGCTGAAGGCTCTGACCGGCGCGGGAAAGCGCATGGGAACGGAGGCCCAGCGCTTGCCGCCGTCGGTCGTGTAGGTGAATTGACTCTTGTCGTCGAACGACCAGCCGACCTGCGACCCGGCGAACTTCAGTTTCCCCTTCACGTGCGCGATCGTCCCCCGCCAGGTCTTTCCGCCATCGGACGTCGCGATGAACTTCGAGCCCCGCGGCAGGATCACGAACCCCGTGTTCTCGTCGGTGAAGACGATGCCCTGCCAGAAGTACGACTCGTCGGAGTGTGCGACATCGGGCACGACCGCCAGTGTGTTCCACGTGGTCCCGCCGTCGTCGGTTTTCAAGACCACGATGGCCTTCGCGGCCGCGGCCCCGACCGCGAAGCCCGTGGTGGGAGAGAGAAAGAACAGGCTCCTCGGATGGCACTTCACCGTGCGCGACAACCCGTCGACTTCGAGCTGCACGCTGCAGTTCTGGAGGACCGGCTTCCACGTTTTGCCGGCGTCCCTCGTCTGTGCCAGGTAGTCGTGTTCCTTGACGATCTGGACGCCGACTTCAGGCGTGGCGAACGCGTAGTCGTGGTAGAAGCCGTACTGCTCGCCGATGCGACCGAATTCTTCCCAGCTCTCACCGTCGGTGGTCCGCAGCACTTTGTTCTTCTTGACCGCCCAGCCATGCGTCGGATCGACGAACCGCAAGTTTTCGATCGCGTCGTCCTTGGCCGCGCCGGGGTCGCCGCCAAGGACGGCGGTCCACGTGTCGCCGCCGTTCGTCGTCTTCAGGAGTGTGCCGCTCGCGCCCGACACCCACCCCACCTGTTCACTCACGAAGAACACGTCGGTCAGCTTGAGGTCCTGCTTGTAGTTGACCGGCTCCCAGATCGCCTTGAACTTCTTCGGCGCCGGCTGCGCGAGCGAAGAGCCGGCGACAAGAAGGATCATCGCCGCAACGAATACCAACCTTCTCATCAGCCACACCTCATAGAAAGGATTTTGCCCCGAAGACCGCGCGGGCGGCATCGAGTGCGCGGTCGATCTGCTCGGCGCTGACGTCCAGATGCGTGACCGCGCGGATCGTGCGCGGGCCCATCGCGCCCGTGCGCACGCCGCGCGCGAGGAGCGCCGCCACCGCCGACGACGCATCCATGGTACCGCTTAGCTCGAAGATCACGATGTTGGTCTCGACCGTCGATGGATCGAGAATCACGCCCGGCAGCGTCGCAAGTCCTTCCGCGAGCCGGCGCGCGTTCACGTGATCTTCGGCGAGCCGCTTGACGTGGTGCTGCAGCGCGAAGACGCCGCCGGCGGCGATGATGCCCGCCTGGCGCATCGCGCCGCCCATCTGCTGCTTGAGCCGCCACGCCTCCTTGATGAACGTCCGTGAGCCGGCGATCGCGGCGCCGACGGGCGCTCCGAGCCCCTTCGTGAAATCGATCCACGCGGAGTCGAAGGGCGCGGCGTAGTCGCGCGCGGACACGCCGCTTGCCACGACGGCGTTCAGGAGCCGCGCGCCGTCGAGGTGCGTGGAGAGGCCGTGCCGCCGCGCCACGTCGGTGACCGCCGCGATGTGCTCGAGCGGCCAAATCGATCCGCCGCCGAGGTTGCTCGTCTGCTCGACCCAGAGCAGGCGGCTCTTCGGCATGTACCGATTGTCGGGGCGGATGGCCGCCGCCACCGCGTCCGCGTCGTACCGTCCGCGCGGCCCGTCGAGCGGGCTCACGTTCACGCCGGCGAGCGCGGCGGGGCCGCCGGCCTCGAAGTGGATGGGGTGCGCGGTGCGATGCGCGAGCATCTCGTCGCCGGGCCGGCAGTGGACGCGCATCGCGATCTCGTTGCACATCGTGCCGGACGGCAGGAACAGCGCGGCGTCCTTGCCGAGCAGGTCGGCGACCATCTCCTGGAGCAAGTTGACGGTCGGATCCTCGCCCTTCTGCTCGTCACCGACCTCGGCCTCGCACATGAACCGGCGCATGTCCCGCGTGGGGCGCGTGACGGTGTCGCTCTGGAGATCGACATCAATGGCAGGCATCGGACCTTCCTTCGGCTAGAGTAGAGGCACACGTATGGACGATCGCGACCGAAAGTATCGCCAGCAAGGATATCGCGCCCCGAGCCGCCCGGGCACCGAGCCGCGCCGGCCGGAGCGGCCCCCCGGGGACGCCCCACGCAGCGGCGGGATGCTCGCCACACGCACCGTCTCGCGATGCGGAGCGTGCGGCGCGGTGCTGCCGATCGCGACCTCGTCGCTCGAGCACTGCCCCCAGTGCCGGGCCGCCATGCATGCGTGCCTTCAATGCACCCACTTCGACGCGGGCCGCCGCTTCGAGTGCGCGCAGCCCATCCCCGAGCGGATCGCGGACAAGAACGTGCGCAACGAGTGCGGGAGCTTCTCGATCCGCGTCACCGTCGAGCGGGACAGCTCACCCGACTCGACGCGCCCCGGCGACATCCACCGCGGGTTCGACAACCTCTTCAAGAAGTAAACGCCGGCATCACGTCCTTCGCGAAGCGCGTCAGCTGCTCGACCATGAGGTCGCGCGGCGTGCCCAGCGCCCACGCGATCATCACGTGGTCGAGGCCGGGGTATAGCACTTCGAGCTCCTTCAGGTAGGCGACGATGTCCTTCGGCGGCCCGCAAAGCCACGCGCGGTTGCGCACGCCGTTCTCGAGCGACGCGGCGGCCGGAGACTGCGCCTTTCGCGCGGCCACCGCCGCCACCTGCTCCTCGCCGTAGCGCAGCATGCCGAGCGGCCCCATGAACTTCGCGTGCTCCTCGAAGTACGGGCGCGCCTGCCGCATCGCGCCGTCCACGGTGTCGTCGAGGGAGATCCGGAAGCCGAGGATCAGCTCCTCGCCGAGCGCGAGCGCACGCCCGTGCCGGCGCGCGGCCTCCTGGTAGTCCTTGACCCACTGCGCGACGAACTGCTCGGCCGTCGCGGAGATCACGCCCTTGATCCCGTGCTTTGCCATGAAGTCGAGGCTGCGCGCGCTCCCGCTCACGATCGGCTGCCAGATCTCCACGGGCTGATGCACCGGACGCGGCACCAGCGTGATCTCTTTCAACGGATACCCGCGATACGGCACGTCCGGCGGCAGCGTGTAACGCTTGCCGCGATGGGAGAACGACTCCTCGCGGAACGCCTTCAGGATGATCTCCACCTGCTCTTCGAACAATTCGCGGTTGGCATCCGCGTCCAGCATCGGGTTCCCGAACGTCTCGACCTCGCGTGAGTGATAGCCGCGCCCGACGCCGAACACGACGCGGCCCTTCGTCAGGATGTCCGCCGTCGCGTAGTCCTCCGCGAGCCGGAGCGGATGCCACATGGGGGCGATGTTGAAGGCGCAGCCGATCTTCACGCGCTTGGTGCGATGCGCGAGGTCGACGGCGAGCAGCGGAATGTTGGGAATGCACTCGTAGCCTTCGTGCTGGAAGTGGTGCTCGGCGAGCCACAGCGTCTCGTAGCCGAGATCGTCGGTGACGTGCGCCAGCGCGGCGGCGGTGTCGAACGTCTCGATCAGCCGCGCGTTGGAATATCGCCGATCGTCCGCGGGCGTGCCCGCGAGACCGCAGCGGTCGAGCTCGATGTGGCCGACGTAGAGCGTCGAGAAGCGCCGGATCATCAGTAGTAGACGGCGCGGCCGGCGCCGCCGGTCGCCACCACGAGCTCGCCGGAGACGGCCCAGGCCCTGTCGGATGCCAGGAAGACGGTGAGGTAGGCGATCTCCGCGGCGTCCACCATCCGGCAGATCGCGTTGCCGCGGGGGGAATCGGGGGCGAAGTCTCGCGGCTCGACTTCCCCGACCGCGATGCCCAGCTCTTTCGCGCGGGCGGCCAGGAGGCGCGGGGTGCGTTCCGTGCGCGTCGTGCCGGGATGGATGCAGTTGACCGTGATCCCGTACCGGCCGAGCTGCACGGCCAGGGTCTTGGTGAGGTGCACGAGCGACGTGTTGCGCGCGCCGCCGCTGAGATTGCCGGCATTCCGCGCATTCGTGCCGCTGATGTTGATGATGCGGCCCCACTTCTGCTCCTTCATGTACGGGATGGCCGCGCGGGCGCAGCGCAGCGCCCCCACGTACTTCACGTTGAAGTCTTGGAGGAGATCCTCGTCCACCACCGATTCGATGGGGCCGGTCGCGCCGGCCGAGCCTCCCGGCGGCGATCCACTGTTCACCAGGATATGCAGCCCGCCGAGCTGCGCCGCCGCCTGCGCGACCGCCGCGTCCACCTGCGCCTTGCTCGTAACGTCCGCGACCAACGGCACGATGCGCCGCTTCGTTTCAGCGGCCAGCTCGCGCGCCGCCGCTTCCAGCGGCTCTTTCGAGCGCGCCACGATCGCCACGTCGACCCCTTCGCGCGCCAGCTCCCGCGCGATGGCTTTGCCGATGCCCAGGCTTCCGCCGGTCACGATCGCGCGCTTGCCCTGCAGTCCAAGATCCATGGCTACCCCCTCGAAATATAGACGCGGGCGACGCGCGGCCCGACCGTCGTCGCTACGTGATGGAGTCCGATGCCGTTGCGGCTTGCGACTTCGGCCGGCGAGATTTCCAGATCGCCCTGGTGCCCGATGATCACGACCTCGTCGCCCACGGCGGCGCCCGGCACGGAGGTCAGGTCGATCCGGGTGTGCTCGAGCGAGGGCGAGCCGACGATCGGCGCCGCGTGCCCGCGCACGAGCACGCGCCCCGCGTGGAGCCACCGCAAACCGTCGGCCGAGCCCATCGGGATCACGCCGAGCTTCATCGGCGCGGTCACCGGAAACGGCGCCCGCTCGGCGAAGCGCTCGCGAGGCGTCAGCTCCTTGAGCGCAATGACGCGCGAGGTGAGCGCGCGCAACGTCGGCCGCAGCGGAATGGGCGGCGTCTCGCCGGGGAACGTGATGCCGTAGAGCATCCGGCCCGGGTCGACGGCGTTGAGATAGGTGTGCGGGAAGCGCAGGACGAATGGTGTCGCGGCCAGGAGCCGCACGGGCACGCGCACGCCACGCGCCTCCAGCTCGTCGACGACGCTCGTGAACCGGCCGAGCTGCCAGTCGGCATACGCTGGATCTTCGACCTCGCCGTGCGGATGGGCGCAGAGCCCGCCGAGGCGGAGATGCGGGAGCTCCAGCATGGCGAGGATCGTCTTCACCGCCTGCTCCGCGGG
>JBGOTH010000127.1:0-7333 GCA_041476345.1 Methylomirabilia bacterium | reverse complement strand
GCCTTCGGCGCCGGGCCGGTGACGGACGCGTTCTTCGTCGCGTTCCGCATCCCGAGCATCCTCCGCCGCCTGCTGGCGGAGGGCGCGCTCGCTACCGCCGTCATTCCGGTGTTCACGGATTACACGGTCACCCGAACGCGCGCCGAGCTGGCGCGCATGCTCTCCGTGGTGCTCGGGTTCGCCCTCGTGGTCCTGTCCGCGGTGGCGTTCATCGGCGTCGTGACCGCGCCGTGGATCGTGCAGGTCATCGCCCCGGGCTTCGCGGCTGACGCCCGGCTGTGGCAGCTGGCCACGCGGCTCACGCGCGTGATGTTTCCCTACCTCCTGCTCGTCGGCCTGGCGGCGCTCTCGATGGGCGCGCTACAGTCGCACGGCCGGTTCTTCGCTGCCGCACTCGGCCCCGCGGTCCTGAACGGGGGGATGATCGCGGGCGTTCTGCTGCTGCACGCGCACGTGGATCCGCCGATCATGTCGCTTGCCATCGGCGTACTCGTGGGCGGGCTCGGCCAGCTTCTCGTCCAGGTCCCGGGGCTTCGTCGTGAAGGGCTCCTGGTCGCTCCGGCGCTGGATGCGCGTCATCCGGCGGTGCGGCGCATCGTGCGCCTGTTGCTACCCTCAGTGTTCGGGTTGGCGGCGGTGCAGGTGAGCGTCTTCGTCAACACGCTGCTGGCCTCGTTCCTGCCGGCCGGGAGTATCTCCTACCTCTACTACGCGGATCGCGTGATGGAGTTCCCGCTCGGTGTGTTCGGCATCGCCCTCGCGTCGGCGGTGTTGCCCGCCATGGCCCGCCAGGGAGCGCGCGGCGACTTGCGGGCGGTGGCGGAGACCCTGAACTTCGCCCTCCGCATGTCGTTCTACATCGCGGCGCCGGCGACGGTCGGGCTCGTGCTGCTCCGGACACCGATCACGCGCATCCTCTTCGAGCGCGGACAGTTCGGTCCGGCCGAGACTGTCGCGACCGCCAGTGCGTTGGCGTGGTACGCGGCCGGTCTCGTGGGCTTCTCCGGCGCACGCATCGCGGCCCAGGTGTTCTACGCCATCAGCGAGCCACGGATCGCCGTACGGTGGGGCGCCGTCTCGGTGGTGGCGGGCATCGTGGCGGCCTTGGCGCTGATGGGGCCGCTCGGGCACGCGGGGCTCGCGGCGGCGTCGTCGATCGGGGCGTACGTGAACTTCGTCGCGCTCGTGGTGGCCGCGCGGCGGCGCTTCGGTCCGCTGGGGGGGCGCGCATTGTGCGCGAGCGCAGGGCGGACGGCGCTGGCGTGTATGCCCGTCGTGGCGTGGTGCGTCATACTCCTTGCGCTCTGGCCCGCACCAGCCGGTACACGGGCGAATCTCATGATCCTCGCCCTGGCCGTAGCGGGCGGCGCCGGTGCCTTCTGGGGCGCCAGCATGTTCCTTGGCGCTCCGGAGCGCATGACGCTCGCTGCGATCTTGCCCCGCCGTCGGCCGGGGTGATACAGTCGGACGTGTCCACTCTGTTCGCCCTCCAGTACGGACGACCCACGCCTCGGATCAGCTGATGGACCCGGTGGCCGGGTTTCTCGGGACCCTCCAGGCGGAGCGGGGGGCGTCCCGACACACCCTGGCCGCGTATCGCCACGACCTCGCCGACTTCAGTAGCTTTGTGGCGCGCGCCGGGGGTCGCTTGACCGACGTCCGCGCCGATGAGGTGGTGTCGTATCTCGAGTACGCGCGCGCGCGGGGGCTCAAACCGTCGAGCCTCGCGCGCCGACTCGCTGCCGTGCGTGGCCTCTACCGCCATCTCGTACGTGAAGAGATGCTGACGCGCGATCCCACCGAGCACATCGAAACGCCGCGCGCCGGGCGCCCGCTCCCCAAAACGCTCTCGCGCGCCGCGGCGGGCGCTCTGGTCGAGGCGATCGGCGGGGACGATCCGCGAAACGTGCGGGACCGCACGCTCCTCGAAATGCTCTACGCGACCGGCATGCGTGCCTCCGAATGCCTCGGCCTCCGGCTCGAGGACGTCAACATGAACGCGGGGTACGCCCTCTGCACCGGCAAGGGGCAGAAGCAGCGGCTGGTGCCGCTCGGGGAGCACGCGCGAGAATGGCTGCGCCGGTATCTGCAGGCCGCGCGCCCTGCCTTCACGCGCACGCGCGACTCGGGGCGCGTGTTCGTCAATCCGCGCGGCGGCCCACTGTCCCGCCAGTCGCTGTGGACGATCGTCCGGCGCGCCGGCGCCGCCGCCGGCCTGCGTCGCAAGGTGTCGCCGCACGTGCTCCGTCACTCATTCGCGAGCCACCTCCTCGAGGGCGGTGCCGACTTGCGGTCGGTGCAAGCGATGCTGGGACATGCCGACATCGCGACCACGCAGATCTACACCCACCTTCCGTCCGAGGCGCTCAAGCGCATGTATCGGACGTTTCACCCGCGGGCGTGATGATGGCGCGACGAGCACACGTGTATCCGCAGGTCGAGCTCGCCGCCGCTGCGCTCGTCGACGTGACGCTGGTGAGTGTCCGGGCGTCGATCTCCGTCACGGACGCGCTCATCACGACGCGGCGCCGCAACGCGGCGGCACTCGTCGCCGGCGACGCGTACATCCTTCGCGACGATCTCGCGCGCGCGGCCAGCCTCGGCGTGGGCGGCGCCCGCGCCCGGTTGCTCGCTCGCCCGTTGCCGGTGGTCGACGCGCGTACCCGCGAAACCGTCGTGCGACGACACCATGCCGCGGGGGCGCCGCTCGTCGTCGTGCGCGACGGGCGGTGCGTCCTGGGCGCCGTGGCGCCGAAACTCTCCGCCCTCGCCCCCGTCGCGCTCGTGGATCGTCTCGGGCGCCGACTGCCCGCGCCGGCTCTCCGCGTGCTCCAGACCGTGGCTCGCGTGGCAGCGGACCGCGGGGCACGCGCGTATCTCGCGGGCGGCGTCGTGCGGGATGCGCTGGCCGATCGAACGCTGGCGTCGCCCGATCTCGACGTGGTCGTGGAAGGCGACGGTCCCGGCGTGGCGCGCGCTCTGGCGGACGCGCTGGAGGCGCCGCTCGTCGAGCACGCGCGCTTCCTCACCGCGACGGTGGGGCCGACTTCGGCAGGCCGCGTCGACGTCGCCACCGCCCGGAGCGAGCGCTACGAGGGGCGGGGCGCGCTTCCGCGGGTGATGCCGTCGTCGATCGAGCAGGACCTGCGTCGTCGCGACTTCACGATCAACGCGATGGCGGCGGAGCTCGCATCCGGCGCCTTCGGTCTGCTGGACCGGCATGGTGGACGCGCCGATCTCGCGGCCGGACGGCTCTCGATCCTGCACCCGGCGTCGTTCGTGGAAGATCCCACGCGGATCTTTCGCGGCGCGCGCTACGCAGCGCGCCTGGGACTCCGCCCGGATGCGTGGACACGGCGCTGTCAGGCCTGGGCGTTGTCGCTCGTTCCGTATGAAGGGCTCTCGGGGGCGCGCATCCTCGCGGAGCTGGAGCGCGTCCATCGCGAGCCGCACCCGGAGATGGTCCTCGTGCGACTCGGCGTCGCCGGCGCCTTCCGGTTGCTGGAGCCACGCTACCGGTTTACCCGCGCGGCGCGGGCGGCGATTCTCGGGCTCCCTACCGCCCGGGCGTGGGCACGAGAGCACGGCCTCGAGGTCGCGGGAGTCGAGCTGCTGCTCGTGGCGCTTCTCGCCGGCCAACCCTCCGACATTGCCGTGGCGGCGCTGCGGCGCCTCGATCTCGCCGGCGAGCCGCTCGCCCGCATGACGCGGGCGATGCACGGAGGCGCCGACGTGCTCCGAGCCGGCGCGAAGGTGGAACGCCCCAGCGATCGGGCGCGCGCACTCCGGGGACGGAGCGCGCTCGGACTGGTGTGGCTATGGCTCGAGGGCAAGCCGGGCGCGCGCGAGCAGGTCGAATGGTTTTGCGAGGTGGCGAGCGTGCGCCCGTCCCTGCGAGGCAACGACGTCATCGCGCTCGGCGTGCCGGCCGGCCCCGGGGTTGCGGCGGCGCTGGATGCTCTCCGGGATGCGTGCCTGGACGGCGCGGTGAACGGGCGGAGCGCGGAGGAAGCGTTCGTGCGTGCATGGGGTCGCGGGAACGTGGAACAGGTCTTCAGAAAGGAGCGGTGATTTGCCTCCCAAATACATCTTCGTGACGGGTGGCGTGGTGTCGTCTCTCGGCAAGGGATTGGCGGCGGCGTCGATCGGCGCGCTCCTGGAGGCCCGTGGCCTGCGCGTCACGCTCCAGAAGATGGATCCCTACATCAACATCGACGCAGGCACGATGAGCCCCTACCAGCACGGCGAAGTCTTCGTCACCGCCGACGGGGGCGAGACGGATCTCGACCTCGGGCACTACGAGCGCTTCACGTCCCGCCGGGTCAGCCGCGACCACAACGTCACCACCGGCAAGGTGTACAACTCCGTCATCCAGAAGGAGCGACGCGGCGACTACCTCGGCCGCACCGTGCAGGTGATCCCGCACATCACCGACGAGATCAAGGCGCTCATCCACAAGGTGTCGACCGACACCGACGTGGTGATCGTCGAGATCGGCGGCACCGTCGGCGACATCGAGAGCCTGCCGTTCCTCGAAGCGATCCGCCAGTTCAAGAAGGACGTCGGCAAGGATCACGTCATCTACGTGCACCTGACGCTCGTGCCGTACATGCAGGCGGCGGCCGAGCTGAAGACGAAGGCGACGCAGCATTCCGTCAAGGAGCTCCGCGCCATCGGAATCCAGCCCGACATCCTCCTGTGCCGCACCGACCGCTTCCTGCCGCCGGGTATCAAGTCGAAGATCGCGCTCTTCTGCGACGTCGAGGAGGAGGCGGTCATCACCGCCAAGGACGTCGACAGCATCTACGAGGTTCCGCTCGTGTTCCACCACGAGGGTCTCGACGACATGGTGCTGAAGCTCCTGGGCATCGAGCCGCGCGCGGCCGACCTTTCGCGCTGGGAGGACGTCGTCCGGCGCGCGAAGAGCCCGAAGGAGCACACGCGCATCGCCGTGGTCGGCAAGTATGTCGAGGTGAAGGATTCCTATAAGAGCCTCGCCGAGGCGCTCGCGCACGGCGGGATCGCCAACGACGCCCGCGTCGACGTGGAGTGGGTGGATGCGGAGCAGATCGAGAAGGAGGGGGCGACAGGCCTGCTCGGCGGTATGCACGGCGTGCTCGTTCCGGGCGGGTTCGGCGATCGGGGAATCGAGGGCAAGATCCAGGCGGTGCGGTACGCCCGCGAGCGCAACGTCCCGTACCTCGGGATCTGCCTCGGCATGCAGTGCGCCGTCATCGAGTTCGCCCGTCACGTGTGCGGGCTCACGGGCGCGAACTCCGCGGAGTTCGACCCGACGTCGCCGCACCGGGTGATCGATCTCCTGCCCGAGCAACGCACGGTGGAGGCCAAGGGCGGCACCATGCGGCTCGGTAACTATCCGATCGTCCTCGGCGAGGGGAGTACCGCCTCGCGGCTCTACGGGCAGGGCATCATCAAGGAGCGCCACCGTCACCGCTACGAGGTGAACAACGACTACCTGCGGCAGCTCGAGAAGAGCGGCCTTCGCATCTCGGGCGTGTGGGCGGAGAAGCAGCTGGTCGAGATCATCGAGATTCCCGAACATCCGTTCTTCCTGGCGAGCCAATTCCATCCGGAGTTTCGTTCGCGCCCGTGGGAGCCGCATCCGCTGTTCGCGGGCTTCGTCGCCGCCGCACTGGCCCACCTCGGGACGCACGGATGACTGAACATGGGGGCCCCACACCTCAGGACTCCCAAGCCTCCATGGTGGTGCGGGTCGGTACGATAACGATCGGCGGGGGTGCCCCGCTGGTACTCATCGGCGGCCCCTGCGCCATCGAGGACGAGAAGCACGCGTTGATGACGGCCGAGCGGCTGGCGACGATCGCCGCCGACAAGAAGGTCGGCTTCATCTACAAGTCGTCGTATGACAAGGCGAACCGTTCCTCGGTGCGGAGCTACCGCGGTCCTGGATTGACGGAAGGGTTGCGGATCCTCAAGAAAGTCCGCGACACGCTCCGGGTGCCGGTGCTCTCCGATGTCCACCAAGTGTCGGAGGTCTCGCCGGCCGCAGAAGTGCTCGACGTACTCCAGATTCCGGCCTTCCTGTGCCGTCAGACCGACCTGCTGCTCGCCGCGGCGCGTACGGGAAAGCCGGTCAACGTGAAGAAGGGGCAGTTCGTGGCGCCCCGCGACATGAAGAACGTGGTGGACAAGCTCGTGTCCACGGGGAACCGCGCGATCCTGCTCACCGAGCGTGGCACCACCTTCGGCTACAACAATCTCGTCGTCGACATGCGGGGACTCGCGGACATGCGAGCCCTCGGCTATCCGGTCGTCTTCGACGCGACCCACTCGGTGCAGCTGCCTGGCGGAGCGGGGGATCGCTCGGGCGGCGAGCGTGTCTATGTACCGGCGCTGGCGCGCGCCGCCGTTGCGTTCGGGGTCGACGCGCTGTTCATGGAGATGCACGAGGACCCGGATCGCACGCTGGCGGACGGCCAGCCTCTTTCGGATGGTCCCAATATGTTGCGCATCGACGATCTTCCGAGGCTTCTCGATCAGCTTCGCGGTATCGAGCACGCGTGCGGCGGCGGCCGATGACCGACGACCGCCTGCGTGAGCTCGCGCGCCACGTACTCGAGCTCGAGGCGGCGGCGATCCTCGCGCTGATCCCGAAGCTCGACGAGCGATTTGCCGCGGGGGTGCGGCTGCTCCGCGGCTGCACGGGACGCGTGATCGTTACGGGCATCGGCAAGTCGGGGCTGATCGGCCGCAAGATCGCGGCGACGCTCGCGTCGACCGGCACTCCCGCGTATTTCCTGCATCCCGCCGAGGGCGTGCACGGCGATCTCGGCATGCTCGTTCGGGGTGACGTGCTGCTCGCACTGTCCAACTCCGGCGAAACCGACGAGTTGCTGGCGATCCTGCCCGCGATCAAGCGTCTGTCGGTGCCGGTGGTGCTGCTCACGGGGCAGGCGGACTCGGCACTCGGACGGGTGTGCGACGTCGTCATCGACGTCGGCGTGCCGCGGGAGGCCTGCCCGATGAACCTCGCACCGACGTCGAGCACGACCGCCACGCTCGCGATGGGTGACGCCCTCGCGATGGCGCTGCTCGAGCTGCGTGGATTGCGTCCCGAGGACTACGCGGAGCTGCATCCCCGCGGCGCGCTCGGCTGGAAGAGCCTCCTGCGCGTCGCCGATCTGATGCACACGGGGGAGGCGATCCCGATCGTCGAGCAGGACGCAGTCATGAAGGACGTCATCGAAGAGATGACCCGGAAACGATTCGGGATGACCACCGTCGTCGACCGCGCGGGAGCCCTCGTGGGCGTGATCACCGACGGCGACCTGCGCCGCCTCCTGCTGCGTGG
>JBGOTH010000126.1:0-7340 GCA_041476345.1 Methylomirabilia bacterium | reverse complement strand
GACCTGATCCTGCATCTGAGGACGAACGAGGAGGAGATCGGGCTCTGGGTGCTGAAGACGCACGGCGACGCCGAGCGCGTCGAGGCGTACGACCGGCTCCTGGCCGATCACGCGAGCGACTGGCTCGTTCGAGAAATTCGCCTCTACCTGAAGCGTGTGTTCAAGCGGCTCGACGTGACGTCGCGCTCGATCTTCGCGGTCCTCGAGCCGGGCTCTTGCTTCGCCGGCACGCTCCTGGAGCTGGCGCTGGCCGCCGATCGCTCGTACATGCTGGACGGCAGGCTCGAGGGCGACGTTCGCCCGCCCGCGACCATTCGGCTTACGGCGATGAATTTCGGTCCGTACCCGATGGTCAACGGGCTTACGCGGCTCGACAACCGGTTCCTCGGCGAGCCGGCGCGCGGAGAAGACCTGAAGCGCCGGCTCGGCGAAGACCTCGACGCCGCCGCGGCGGCCGAGGCCGGCCTGGTCACGTTCACGCCCGACGACATCGATTGGGAGGACGAGGTGCGGCTCGCGCTCGAGTCTCGCGCGGCGTTCTCGCCGGACGCGCTCACGGGCATGGAGGCGTCGCTGCGCTTCGGTGGCCCCGAAACGCTCGAAAGCAAGATCTTCGCGCGCCTGTCCGCGTGGCAGAACTGGATCTTCCAGCGTCCGAACGCGGTGGGTCCGAAAGGCGCGCTCCACGTCTACGGCACCGGGCAACGCGGCGAATTCGACCGCAGGAGAGTGTGATGGCGGGCATCGACTACGCTTCGAAGATTCCCAACAACGTGGACCTCGCGGGCAATCGCCGGCTCCAGCGCGCGCTCGAAGACTGGCAGCCGAAGTTTCTCGAGTGGTGGCGGGACATGGGACCGGAAGGCTTCCAGACGAAGGAGACGTACCTGCGTACCGCCACGAGCGTTGATGCGCAGGGGTGGGCGCAGTTCGGATACACGAAGATGCCGGACTATCGCTGGGGGATTTTCCTCGCCGAGCCGGAGCCGGGCCGTCTCGTCAACTTCGGTGACTACAAGGGCCAGCCGGCGTGGCAGGACATCCCCGGCGAGCATCGCGCCACGCTGCGGCGCCTCATCGTCACGCAGGGTGATACCGAGCCCGCGTCGGTGGAGCAGCAGCGACATTTAGGGCGGACATGCCCCTCCCTGTATGACATGCGCAATCTCTTCCAGGTGAACGTCGAGGAAGGCCGTCACCTGTGGGCGATGGTGTACCTCCTCCAGGCGCACTTCGGCCGTGACGGGCGGGAAGAAGCGGAGCAGCTCCTCCAGCGCCGCTCCGGCGATCGCGACAAGCCGCGCATCCTCGGCGCGTTCAACGAGCCCACGCCGGATTGGCTCGCGTACTTCATGTTCTGCTACTTCACGGACCGCGACGGTAAGTACCAGCTCGCGAGCCTCGCCGAGAGCGCCTTCGATCCGCTCTCGCGCACGTGCCGCTTCATGCTCACCGAGGAAGCGCACCACATGTTCATCGGCGAGACCGGCGTGAGCCGGGTGGTGCAGCGCGCCTGCGAGATCATGCGCGAGCACAAGACGGACGACGTGCGCCGCCACGGCGGCATCGACCTGCCGACGATCCAGCGGTACCTCAACTTCCACTGCTCGGTCTCGCTGGATCTCTTCGGCTCGGAGATCTCGACGAACGCGGCAAACTTCTACACGGCGGGGCTCAAGGGCCGATTCGAGGAGACGAAGAAGACGGACGACCATCAGCTCAAGAGCGCGACCTATGCCGTCATCGGCCGCGACGGCGAGCGGCTGGTGACGCGGGAGGAGCCGGCGCTGCCGTCGTTGAACGAGCGCCTGCGTGACGACTACATCGCGGACTGCGACCGCGGCGTGCAGCGGTGGAACCAGGTGATCCGAAAGCACGGCATCGACGCCGAGCTGTCGCTGCCGCACCGGGCTTTCCATCGTGCGATCGGCGCCTTCGCCGACGTGCGCGTCTCTCCCGACGGCCGCATCGTCAGCCAATCGGAGTGGGACGCCCGCAAGGGCGAGTGGTTGCCGACGCCGGAGGATCGGGCCTACGTCGCGAGCTTGATGCAGCCCGTGGTCGAGCCCGGGAAGTTCGCGGGCTGGATCGCGCCGCCCGCGCGCGGCATCAACAGCCAGGTGATCGACTTCGAATACGTGCGGCTCGGCTAGGAGGTGACGGCGATGATCGCATCGGAGTTTCTTCCGCCGCAGTTCAACGTGGCCACGTGGTTCGTCGACCGCAACGTCGACGAGGGCCGCGGCGCCATGCCGGCGTTCCACTACGAAGGCCGCACGCTCAGCTACGGCGACGTGCAGGAGCTCGCGAATCGCACGGGCAACGCGCTGCTCGAGCTCGGTGTCATGCGCGAGGACCGCGTGCTCGTCCTGTGCCTGGACACCCCGGAATTTCTCGGCGCGTTCTGGGGCGCGATCAAGATCGGCGCCGTACCAGTTCCCGCCAACACGTTGTTGCGTACGCAGGACTACCTCTACTTTCTCGAGGACAGCCGCGCGAAGGTGGCGGTCGTCTCCGCGCCGCTCCTCGCGGAAGCGGGGCCCGCGCTCGCGCAGGCGCGGCACTTGAAGCACGTGCTCGTGGCGGGTGGCCCCGCCGGCTCGTATCTGTCGTTCGAGGAGCGCCTGGCGAAGGCGTCGTCGCGACTCGACGCCGCGCCGACCTCCCGCGACGAGCCCGCGTTCTGGCTCTACTCGTCCGGCTCCACCGGGTTTCCGAAAGGCGCCGTCCATCTCCATCACGACATGGTCGTGTGTGCGGAGACGTTCGCGAAGGAGATCGTCGGGTATCGCCCGACCGACAAGGTTTACTCCGCCGCGAAGCTGTTCTTCGCGTACGGGCTCGGCAACGCGGGCTACATGCCGATGGCCGTCGGCGCGCAGAGCGTGCTCTATCCAGGGCGCCCGACACCGGACGCCGTGTTCGAGATCCTGACGAGGCATCGCCCCACGCTCTTCTACGGCATTCCGACGCTCTACGCGTCGATGCTCGCGGTGAAGGACGCGGAGAAGAAGTACGACCTCTCGTCGCTGCGTCTCTGCATGTCCGCGGGCGAAGCGCTGCCCGATGAGCTCTACAACCGATGGCGCGAGCGGTTCGGCGTCGAGGTGATCGACTGCATCGGGACTACGGAGATCCTGCACTGCTTCCTGTCGAACGTTCCGGGCGCGGCGCGGCCGGGCTCGACCGGTAAGGCGGTACCCGGCTACGAGGCGATCATCGTCGACGACGACGGACGCCCGGTTCCGCAAGGGGAGATCGGCAACCTACGCGTGAAGGGCGACTCGATCATGGCGTACTACTGGAACAAGCACGACAAGACCAAGGAGACGCTCTTTGGCTCGTGGATCCAGACCGGCGACAAGTACTGGCAGGATCCGGACGGCTACTTCTGGTACGCGGGGCGCGCGGACGACATGCTGAAGGTCGGCGGCATCTGGGTGTCGCCGGTCGAAGTGGAAGCGACGCTGATGCGGCACGCGGCCGTGCTCGAATGCGCCGTCGTCGGGCGCGAGGACGCGGACCGGCTCGTGAAGCCGCAGGCGTTCGTCGTGCTGAAGGATCCGGCCGGCGCGTCGCCCGTGCTCGCCGACGAGATGAAGGCCTTCGTGAAGGACAAGATCGCGCCATACAAGTATCCGCGCTGGGTCGACTTCGTCACCGAGCTGCCGAAGACCGCGACGGGAAAGATCCAGCGGTTCAAGCTGCGCGCGTAGCAGGTTAAGCCCGCGGTGAGTGTCGTCCGCGACGGCCTATCACTCGGTATAGAAGTGCGGCCGTAGATCCCCTTCCGGGACGAAGCGGGAAGCCTGTCTCAAGATGGCGCGACAGGTTCCCGTGTCCAGTTCCGCGTGAGCAGGCACTGAGCGTTTGAGTTCTCATGCCAGAAGCTACGCGCCGCAACTTGATGTGGCTTCCGCGCTGAGAATGAACCGTGAAACCGAACCCGACGAGGATGGCGACGACCTCCGCGCCTGATAGGCGGCGGAGTCTAGGCATGTGCCGGCTGCAACTCCATCGTAATGACGACGGTGGGATTCGCGCACAGTCCGAGGGCGGCAAGGTCTTCGCCGTCGAGGTGTAGGGAGACCGCCTCCTTGAGGTTGGCGACGACCTCATCGAGCGTCCGCCCTTGAGTCACGACCGCAATTTCGAGGCACTCAGCGACGTAGCCTGACTGATCCCCGGGACGGATCACCGCCTTGATCGTGTGCTGTGGGGTTGCCATGTCCGCTTCACTTTACCATCGTCCGCGCTTTGGATCGCCGTCCCAGATGGGATAGGGTGCCCGCTCATTCCGAGCGCTCCTCCCCGATAGATGCCGCGGTTCGGCGGCACGTCGTCGTAGCTGCGACCGTGGCCAACGACCACGTAGCGCTCGTCCGGCGACTGATTGTGCGTGGGATCGAACGGCACCCATCCGGCCGCCGGCGTCCAGAACTCGATCCACGCGTGGCTTTGCGACGGTGTCTTGCTCGTTCGCTCCACGTGCAGGTAGCCGCTCACGTAGCGGCAGGGGATGCCGCGCAGGCGCAGGAACCCGAGCATCAGGTGCGCGAAGTCCTGGCAGACGCCCTTGCCGAGCTTGAGGGAGTCGTCGGTGATGGAATCGAAGCGCGTGACGTTCTGCTGATAGTCGAACGTGTCGTGCAGGTGCGTGCCGAGGGCGGCTGCCTGCTCGCCGATGGACGCCGTGCGAGCCACCTTCACCGCGCGATTCGCGTCGCGCATGGCGGCGGTGGCGCGAACCGGTCCCCGAATTCCAGGGAGTCGTGCCGTCGATGTCGCCGATTGCCGATGGGCTTCCACCGCTGCTAGGATTCGTGAGTGCCTGGCCGCGGTAACCGATACGACGACTACCGTCCTGATCTGGCAACCCTGCATGCGACGCTGGCGACGTACGCTCCACGTCGCCGACGAAGACGCTCGGGCGCCTGGCGGGTGGCGGCGGCGCTGCGTCGCCGCCTCGTCCATGCGAATCTCGTGCTCGACTGGTTCAACGAGTTTTCCACCTATTGGAGCGACGTGCTGGGCAATCGTCCCTTGATGCCGGCCGACTTCCACTACCTGCGCGGTGTGTATCGCCAACGTCAGCAGGATTTTGAAATCGTGGACGGGGCGAGCCCCGATGAGCATCTCGCGGCGTGGCAGGCGCCCGAGTTGGTATTTCAACTCTTCTCGGTGGTCTACCGCGAGGCGGTCAACCCTTGGCACCTCTGGGACCTGATGCGTCGCATCCCGAGGGGCGCGCGCGTCCTTGAGTTTGGGTGTGGAATCGCTCCGGCGACGACGATGCTGCTCCGGGGAGCGCCTGGACGTCGCAGCTACGCCATTGCTGATCTTCCGACGCTTGCGTTTCACTATGCGCGGTGGCGGCTCGGCGCATTGGCGACGGCGATTCCTCTCACCGTCGAGCCGGGCCCGTTGCCCGGTCGGTACGACGCTATCGTGTGCTTGCAGGTCTTCGAGCATCTGCCGTCTCCGCTCGCGACGATCGAGACGTTCATCGACGCATTGACGCCGGGCGGAGTTCTCATTGTCGACTACATCCGCTCGGACGGGACCGGGTTGGACACGGCGGTCGCCCTGCGCGAGCGCACGGCGTGCCTGGATCGGCTCCGCGACGCGTTTGTGCCCGTCGCGGGAGACCTCGAGCACCAAGCTGTCCTGCGGCTGAAATGACGCTGCGGGAAGCCTTGCCGAAATGTTGTGGATGCGTCTCCCTTGTTCGTCGACGGCGATAGGCTCACCCAACTGTGGTCGCAGCGTATCGCGCGGGTTTTTCTCATCACCGACGATTTCCGGCAGGCCCGGCTCGAAGCGCTTCTCCCAGAGCCGTGATATGTCCTCGCGAGGCATCTCGAGAAGAGCCTGCTCTCGAACGTGCCCGACGGGCGTGCGGGAGGGCCCACGCCCTCCCGCACGCGCTACTTGCCGACGATCTGCGACTTCATGCCGCCGAGCGCGCCCAACAGCTCGCCCTTCTCCTTCTCCGGGACCTTGAACTTGTCGAGCGACTTCACGAGGTCTTCCACCAGCGCATTGAAGTCTCTGTCCGTCACGCCCATGCCTTTGTGCGCTTCCGGCATGCTCTTGCCGGTGTACGTGCAGGGGCCGCCGCTCGCGGAGCAGATCTGATCGACGAGCATCATCTTCAGGTGAGGGATGTTGGCGCGCGCGAAGCTCTGGTTGATCCGCGCATCCGTCGCCACGTTGCCGACGAAGTCGTCGACCACCGCCTGAATGGCCGGCTTTCCGCCGATCCGATCGTAGAGAGACTTCGGCGCCATGCTGCCGCTGTCCATGCTGGCGCAACCCGCCGCCGCCAGCGCCACCGCCGCCAGGATGCCGACCATCGTTCGCCGCATTGTGTAAGCCCTCCTGCGCTAACTACGGGCGACCGCCTTGTCACGGATGCGCGCGTCTGCTAGTGAAGACGGGATGACCGGTGCCGCGCTGATTCGGCGCATGGCGGAGGGCGATCGCGACGCGTTCGCGCGGTTCTACGATCAATACGCGCGCCAGGTCTATCCGCTTATCCTGCGCATCGTGCGCGATCCCGCCGACGCCGCCGACGTGCTCCAGGAGGTGTTCTGGGAGGCTTGGCAGGCGGCGCCCGCCTACGATCCCGAGCGCGGCACCCCCGAGGCGTGGATTTTCATGCGGGCCCGCACTCGGGCAATCGACCGGGTACGTGCCATCCGTAGAAGGAGTGAGACGTTCGTCGCTCCCGCGGACGAGAACCTGGCCGCCGCGGTGGCGGATCCGGGCGGTGATGCGGCGGAGCGGGCGGGGAACCGGGATTTCGTCCTCGGCGCGCTCGGCCGGCTGCCCGAGGCCCAGCGCGAGGTGCTCGAGCTGGCGTATTACGGAGGACTGACGCAAACGGAGATCGCCGAGCGGTTGAAGCAGCCGCTTGGAACGGTCAAGACGCGGATGCGGCTCGGGCTCGAGCGGCTTCGCGAGGTGGTCCAGCGCCCGTGATGAGCCACGAACTCTTCGACACGCTGGCGCCGGTGTACGCGGTCGGCGCGCTCGACGGCGACGACCTCGTGCGCTTCGAGGCGCACCTGCGTGAGGGCTGCGACACGTGCGAGACCATCCTGCGCGAATCCGCCGACGCCCTCGCCGCGCTCGGACGGGACGCGACGCCCGCGATCCCGCCGGCGCACGTGCGCGAGGCGCTGCTCCGCCGCGTGCAGACGTCTCCCCGGCCGCGTCGCTTCCGCTGGATGCGGTGGGCGGTGGGCACCGCCGCCGCCGCAGTCATGGCCGCGGGGTTCAGCGCGGGAGTCGTGGCGTCGCGCTACGAGGCGCGGCTCGGGTTCGTCGCGCGCCAG
>JBGOTH010000125.1:0-7376 GCA_041476345.1 Methylomirabilia bacterium | reverse complement strand
TCACCTTCTTCGTGATACCGATCAGCTCGTCGAGCTGATAGAGCGTCACCCACACGGCTTCGTCACGCGCGAACTTCAGCCCGGTCGCGGCGAGCTCTTTCCGCCGCTTCGGATCGAAGGTCGAGTCGTATTCCAGCAGCGTCTTCAGGAAATCGCCCGTGGCGTCGTAGTAGCGGAACGCGGTGAACGACGGCTTGAAGCGTTGGAGCATGTACGACACGTCCCACGTAGCGTTGATGAACGCGTAGTAGAACGCGCCCTTGAACTGCGAGGTGCCCGCGCGCTTGTTGTACTCGGCCCACTCCAGCGTCTGGAGCTTCGTCTTGATCCCGATCTTGTCCCAGTAGCCCGCGATGACCTGCGCCGTCTCTTCGGCCAGCGTCCACCGGCCGATCGACTGCGAGAACGTGAGCTCGAAGCCGTTCGGATGCCCGGCGTCGGCAAGCAGCTTCTTCGCGGCGACGGGGTCGTACGGATACGGGCCAGGGTCCATGCCGTTGCCGACGTTGGGCCCGGCGACGCCGTTCAGCAGACGGCCGCGCCCCGCGTAGAGATTCTTGATGATGGCGGGCCGGTCGATCGCCATGCTCATCGCCTGGCGCACGCGCTTGTCGCGGAGCGGCCCGGGCTCCTTCGTGTCGAGGAGGAGGACGTGGGTCAACGAGCTGAGCTCCGAGTAGACGCGGAGCTTCGGGTCCGTCTCGACGGTCGACAGGAGCGGGATCGGCAGGTTCAGCATCACGTCGATGTCGCCGCGCTGGAGTGCCGCCACGCGCGTCGCGGCGTCGGGGATCACCTGCCAGACGATGCGCTGCGACAGTGGCTTCGGTCCCCAGTAGCCCGGGTTCGCCTCCACCACCACGCGGTCGCCCACGACGTTCTCCACGAGCTTGAACGGGCCGGTGCCGATGAACCGGTCCGTGACGAACTTCTCCTTGTACTCGGCGAGGCCCTTCGCGGGCGCCATGTTCATCGACTCCGCCGCCATGCGCGCGGCCAGCAACGGGTCCGGCACCTTCGTGATGATCCGCACGGTGTGCGGATCGACCACGATGACCTCGGGGCCGAACGACGGCGGGAACGTAAGCTTGCCGAGCGTGTTGAGCTTCGAGGTGACGATGCGCTCGATCGTGAACTTCACCGACTCACCGGTGAAGTCTTCCCCGTTGTGGAACTTCACGCCCTTGCGCAGCTTGAACTCCCACGTGGTGGGGTTCACGTTGCGCCACGACTCCGCGAGCAGCGGCTTCAGCTCCATGGTCTGCGCATCGCGCGTAAGGAGCCCCTCGCCCATGAGCGCGATGATCGAGCCGCTCAGCACCGAGCGGAACTGGTGCGGGTCGATCGTCTCCGGCGTGGACGGCAGCGCGATGGTCAGCGCCGGCTTCCGCGCTTGTGCGTGCGCGACCCCGGGGGCCAGCGCGGCGACGGCCGCGGCGGCGCCGGCACTCTTCAGCAACTCACGACGACTCTGCATTCAGGATCCTCCCGCCGGTCGAGCCGGCCGTCTCAGAGATACTGACCGTGTCCTCGCGCGTCCTCCGGCCCCGACCCCAGCCCCGGCCCCGGCGGCAGACCGCGGCGACTCATCTCTTCGAGCTGTGCGCGCGCCTGCATGTGCTGTGACCACAGCGCCGCCTGGATGCCGTGAAACAGGCCCTCGAGCCATCCGACGAGCTGCGCCTGCGCGATGCGGATCTCGGACTGGCTCGCCGCTTCGGCGAGCGGGAGCGTCAGCGTGGCGAGCTCCTGTTGCAGATCTGCCGACAGAGATTCGCGGAGCGCCGCCAGCGACCGCTCGTAAATCTGGTGGAGCCGCCGGCGCCCTGCCTCGTCCAGCGTGGACTGCCGGGCTTCCCCCAGAAGCTCCTTGGTCATGGCGGCGATGCGCATGAGCTTCGCCGGCTGCTGGATGGACTCTCCATCGGGCTTCTCGGTGGGCCGCGTCACGATCTCGGGGTCGCGAGCTTCGTCTGCCATCGAAATCATCTTGCCTTGGATCGCGTGAGCGCACGATACCAACCGCCCGAGAGCACGAAGCGCGGGAACGTGATCCATTGCTCGGCGAAGAGCCGGGTGACGAAGTCCCCGGCGCCCGCGAACGGCGTCGGAGCGTCGGCCTCGAGACGGTGGCCGCGTCCCTGCGCCGCCACCGAGACGATCAGACACGCGACGGCGATCATGATTTGCACGAGCGACCGGTCGATCGCGCCGCACACGAGCACGATCGTTCCCACCCAGAAGAGCACGACGGCCGGCACGTGCAGGATCAGGTTCGCGCGGTGCCGATGCTTCACCGCGTAGTCGCTCCACTGCCACGCGAGCAGGTGCGGGCGAATCGTGCTTCAGGCCCTCGCGGCGAGCGGACCCCGCAGGAGCTTGCCCGGCAACGCCCCCGTATGCTGGCCGTTCTTCAGCAGCACCTCGCCGTTGACGACGGTGGCCTTGATGCCGCGCGTTTTCTGGATCAGACGCTTGGCGCCGGCCGGCAGGTCGTGCACGACTTCCGGCATCTCCGCGGCGATGGTGTTCGGATCGAAGACCATCATGTCGGCGGCCATGCCCACGCGCAGCAGGCCGCGATCGTGGAAGCCCCACTGCGTGGCCGGCACCAGCGTGAGCATTCGCACGGCCTCTTCCAGCGTGAAGGCCTGCCGCTCGCGCACCCAGTAGGCGAGCAGGTGCGTCTGCAGCGAGCTGTCCATGAGCTGCGACACGTGCGCGCCGGAATCGGAGAACGTGACGACCGCGCGCGGCAGCTTCATCAGCTCGAGCGCGATGTCCTGGTCCTCGTTGGCGATCGGGTGGAAGAAGAACACGTTCATGTCACGCTCGACCGCGAGGTCCATGATCAATTCGACCGGATGGCAGTTGCGCTCTCGGGCGACCTCCACCACCGAGCGATGCGTGGCGTGGACGCTGTCGAGCACGAGGAGCGAGTGATACGCGCCGGGCCGGGCCTCGGTTCCGCGCGAATGACTCTCGACCTTCGCATCGGCGGCCTCGACGAGCTTCGCCCGCATCGCCGGATCCTGGAACTTCGCCTTCTGCTCGGCGAGCGGGAGCTTGCGGATCTCCCTCCACACGGGCAGCTTGTCGAACGGCGTCTGCGTCTTGAACGACATGATCGAGGACAGCGCGCGGCTGTGGACCTGGGCGAACATGCGCCCGCCCGCGGCCGCCGTGTCGTCGAGCAGCTTCACGTAGTCCTTGTAGACACCCGGCGCGTCCTTGCGGCTGAAGAGGCCGAAGGTGATCGGCCGGCCCGACTCGACCGCCAGCGCCTTGAGCCGCGCGTGATAGTCACGGCGCGCGTCTTCGAATCCGAGCGCGCGATCCGTGTTCTCGCCCGCCAGCTCGAAGATGCCGGCGTTGAGGTCGCCCATCACGTTGACGAGACGGCGCACTTCGCTCCAGTCGGCCACGCGGCTCGCGACCGGCCGGCGGTCCGGCGTCTCGTGGCTCGGCGAGCGCGACGTCGTGAAGCCCATGGCGCCGGCCTGCAGGCCGTCCTTCAGCTCCGCTTCCATCGCGCGCAAATCGTCCTCGCTTGCCTTCTCGTCGAACGCGCGCTCGCCCATCACGTACGTGCGGAGGGCGGAGTGGCCGAGGTAGCCGGAGTAGTTGATGCCCTTCGGGAGCCCGTCGAGGACGTCGAGCCACTCGCGGAACGTCGTCCACTTCCACGCGATGCCGGCCTCCATCGCTTCCGCGGAGATGTCCTCGGCGCGCTGGAGATTCCGGACAACCAGCGCCTTGTCCTTCTCGGCGCACGGCGCCAGCGTGAAGCCGCAGTTGCCCATGACGACGGTGGTGATGCCGTGCCAGCTGGAGCACGTCCCGAGCGGATCCCAGAAGATCTGCGCGTCCATGTGCGTGTGGCCGTCGATGATGCCCGGCGCCACGACGTGGCCCTCCGCGTCGAGAATCTCCTTCGCGCTTTCACGGATGCGCCCGATGGAGGCGATACGTCCGCCCTTCACACCGACGTCGGCGCGGAAACGGGGCAGGCCGGAACCGTCGATCACCACGCCGTTCTTGATCACCAGGTCGTACGCCATCGGGTCGCTCCTTCGGGAAGGGGTCAGGGGCTCGAGTGGCCGTATTCTACGCCATCAGCGTCCCCGCAGCTCTCGGGTGAGCGTGATCGCCTCCTGCAGCGTCTCCCTGAGATCGAACTCGCCGATACCGTAGCGTTCGCTGCGCGCCTCGTGCGTTTCGCCGGGCCGCCCCTCGAGCTGCCGCTCGTAGCTCAGCGCATCCTCGATCGCCTTGCGCAGCGTCGGTGCCGACGCCGGTCCGGCGACACGCGCGAGCGCGTAGACAGCGACCGCCCGCACCGCGACCGCATCGTCGTTGAGGCGCCGCGTGATCACCTCGCGCGACCCGGGGTCCGCCAGCGCGCCCAGAGCGAAGAGCGCTTCCTGGCGCACGCGACGATCGGCGTGCGCCGTCAGCTCGCGGAGCTTGTCGAGGCCGCCCGCGTCCGCCGTGCTCGCGAGCACGCGCGCGGCCAGGACGACCGTCATGGCGCCCGGCTCTTTGAAGAGCTCGATCACGCGGCGCCGGACGCCGTCGGGCGACTTGCGCCGGGCGACGGCGATGAGCGAGCTCGCGGCCTCCCACTTCACGGCGAAGTCGCCGTCATTCCGCGCGAGCATGGACACGAGCACCGGAACGGCCACGCCCTCGTTGTCGATCAGGCCGAGGGCGGCGGCGACGCCTTGGCGAACGGACGCGTCAGGATCATCTTTGTAGCGCCCGATGAAGTTGGCGTAGCGCGGCGGGCCCACCTTCCCGAGCGTAAACAGAAGCTCGCCCTTCCACTTCCCCTCGCGGACCAGGTCCGACATGGCCTTCGAGTGCGTCGCGTCGGCGAGGGCGTGGATCGCGCCGAGGACGCTCACGCCGCAGAACGGCTCGTAGCCTCTCGCTCCGAGCACCTCCGCTGGCGTCACGGCCAGCAGGCAGCACCCTCACTCCGCGCATTCGTGCTCGATCGACTTGCCGCTCTTCACGAGATCGAGCAGCGGCAGCACCGCGTCCTTCGCCTTCAGGTCGGTGACCGTGCGCGCGATCGCGTCGCGCATGTCACCCCCGCAACGATCCCACTCGCCGGTGCGGAGCGCGTCGATCAGACCGGCGACGACCCGCACGCGGGCGCGCGGATACTTCTGGAGCTCGCTCTCGGCCGCGCTCGCCTTCGCGTAGTCGTGGCTCTTCAGGTCGCGAAGCAGCGCTTCGACGCGGGCGTCGTCCTGCGCGTGGACGGCGGTGGCGCACACGACGAGCGAGGAGAACAGCGTGAGCATCAGCACGTGCCGCGAAGTGCTACGTGTCATGGGCGCGGCTAGTATACAGTCCTGCTTCCAGGGGGAATCGCCATGCGCCTGCTCGTCACGCTCGTCGCAATCGTGTTCGCCGCCGTCGGTCTTGTCGGCGAGGCCGCCGCCCAGGGCCCGATCAAGATCGGCTTCATCTCGCCGCTCTCCGGCGCCATCGCGCAAGCCGGCAAGGACATGTACAGCGGCTGCGAGCTCTTCTGGGAGGAGAGCGGCTGGCAGCTCGCCGGCCGCAAGCTCGAGGTGATCCTCGAGGACAACGAAGGACTCCCCGCCACCGCGCTGACGAAGGCGCGGAAGCTCGTCGAATCCGACAAGGTCAATCTGCTCGCCGGCGTCATCCTCTCGAACGTCGCCTACGCGCTCGTGCCGTACATCGACGCGCAGGGCATCCCCACCATCTATCCGATCAACTCCGCCGACGACCTCACGCAACGCAAACGGCCGAAGTGGCTCGTGCGCACCGGCTTCTCCGCGGGCGGCAACATGCACCCGTTCGGCGAGTACGCGGCGAAGACGCTCGGCTACAAGAAAGTGTCGATCGTCTCGCTCGACTACGCGTTCGGCTGGGAGATCGCGGGCGGCTTCCAGAAGTCGTTCGAGGACAACGGCGGGCAGGTCATCCAGAAGCTGTGGGTGCCGCTCAACGTGCAGGACTACGCGCCGTACGTGTCGCAGATCAAGAAGGACGCGGACGCGGTGTTCGTCCTGGCGCTCGGCCGCTGGAGCGTGCTGTTCGCCAAGGAGTGGTCGACGAGCGCCTTGCGCGGGCGGGTCCCGCTCATCGCCGGCGGCACGTACACCGACGAGCACGTGCTGCCGCAGCTCGGCGACGAGACGGTCGGCGTGATCAGCGCGCATCACTATTCAGCCGCGCTCGACACGCCGGCCAACCGGCGCTTCCGCGCGGCGTTCGAGAAGAAGTACACCCGCGGCCCGTCGTTCTACTCCGAGAACTGCTACACGGGCGCCCGCGTCGTCGCGGAGGCCGCGAAGGCCGTCGGCGGCAAGGTCGAGGATCGCGAGGCGTTCATGAAGGCGCTGCGCGCGGTGGAGATCGCGGACGCGCCGCGCGGTCCGATCAAGATGGATCCGTACGGCAATCCCACCCAGAACATCTATATCAGGAAGGTCGAGCGGGTCGGCGGCAAGCTCCAGAACACCGTGATCTACACGTATCCCGCGGTGAGCCAGTTCTGGAAGTACCGCCCCGAAGAGTTCTTGAAGCAGCCCGTGTACTCGCGCGAGTTTCCGCCCTGTAGGTTTTGTTAGCGGTGGCGAACCAGCAACAGAAGCGATAGCCCCTGAATGGCCAGCGCGCCGGCGATCGCCAGCGCGAAGGCCGGCGCGATCCCCACGCGCTCGATGGACGCGCCGAGGATCACGAAGAACGCCGCGAACGCGAACAAGCCGAGCAGCAGGCCCCTCAGCACTTGCACGGCCGGCGCCGTGCCCGCGCGATGCGCGAAAACGGTCAGGATCGCGGCGTACACGGGATACGTCGCGAGGATCCCGCTCCAGCGAGGACCGAGCGCTCCCGCAAACCCCGTGATCAGCAACACCACGACGGTGGCGCTCGCCATGCGCGCGGGCAGCTCCCAGCGCGGCGACGGGCCGCGCGCGGCGACCGTGCCTCCGCTCGGCAGGAGACGCAGCGCGATCGCCAGGCTCGCGCAGACGGCGATCGCGAGCACGAGCAGCGAGAACGCCGGTCGCTGGAGCACCGCGGCGACGACGGCGAACGCGAGACTTCCCGCGACGCACGCCGCCGGCCACGGGCCACGCACGGCGACGCGTGCGTACGCGACGCAGAACGCCACTTCCGCGATGGCGCCGACGAGCGAGCCGAGAGCGGCCGCCTCCGCGAACGACGTCCCCCGCTCCAGCGCGAGGAAGAACGCGATCGGTCCCGACGTCAGCGGCAGACCGACGAGCCAGCCACCGACCGCCTGCCCCCATCGGCGCGCGGCGAGACTGGCGATGCCGATGAGCGCCGGCGTGAGCACGAGCTTCAGGACGAGCGTCGAATGGCTG
>JBGOTH010000124.1:0-7424 GCA_041476345.1 Methylomirabilia bacterium | reverse complement strand
GCGGCCGGCACGGTTCGCGTCGTCGACGGGCGAGGCACGACGCTGATCGAGCACGCCGTGGGAGCGGGCGATATCTGGCGTGCCTGTCAGGTGAAGGACGCGCCGATCCGGGACTGGGTGAAGCTCGCGGTCACGCGGGCGAGGATCACCGGGGCGCCGGCGGTCTTCTGGCTCGACAAGAACAGGGCGCACGACGCGCAGCTCATCGACAAGGTGACGCGGTACCTCAAAGACCACGACACCAGCGGGCTCGATATCCGCATCATGTCCGTCGCCGAAGCCGCGCGCTTCTCGCTCGAGAGGATCAGAGAGGGCAAGGACACGATCTCGGTGACCGGCAACATCCTGCGCGACTACAACACGGACCTCTTCCCGATCCTCGAGCTCGGCACCAGCGCGAAGATGCTCTCCGTCGTGCCCCTCATGGACGGCGGCGGCCTCTTCGAGACCGGTGCCGGCGGCTCGGCCCCCAAGCATGTCGAGCAGTTCCTTGCGGAAGGGCATCTCCGCTGGGATTCTCTCGGCGAGTTCCTCGCTCTCGCGGAGTCGTTCGATCACATGGCCCGCGTCGCGAACAACGCCAAGGCGAAGGTGTTCGCCGACACGCTCCACAAGGCCAACGCCAAGTTCCTGGACAGCGACAAGTCCCCGTCCCGCAAGGTGGGCGAGCTGGACACGCGCGGCAGCCACTTCTACCTCGCCATGTACTGGGCGGGGGCGCTGGCGGCACAGACCCAGGACGCGGAGCTTCACGCACGTTTTTCAAAAGTGGCGAAGCAGCTCGTGGAGAACGAAGCCAAGATCCTCGCCGAGATGAACGCCGCGCAGGGGAAACCGGTCGAGCTCGGCGGTTACTTCCGGCCGAACCCCGCAGTCGCGTCAAAGGCGATGCGCCCCAGCCCGACGTTCAATGCCATCGTGGACGCCATCAGCCCCTCCTGACCATGAGCGTCACGACCGCTGCCGATGGCATCAAGGACGTGACCACGCCGCTCAGCGATGCGGACGTCGAGTTGCTGAAGGCCGGGGATCGCGTGCGCATCAGCGGCGTGATCTACACCGCGCGCGACGCCGCCCACGGCCGGCTGTTTCCGCTGATCGAGAAGGGCGAGAAGCTGCCGATCGACGTCAAGGGCGCCGTCATTTACTACACGGGGCCCTCGCCCGCGCGCCCGGGCGACGTCGTGGGATCGATCGGTCCTACGACCGCGAGCCGCATGGACAAGTTCACGCCGTCGCTCCTGCGGATCGGCCTCAAGGGAACGATCGGCAAAGGCTACCGCGGCCAACCCGTGAAAGACGCCCTCAAGCAGTACAAGGGCGTCTATTTCGGCAGTATCGGCGGCGCCGGCGCGGTGCTCTCGCAGTTCGTCAAAAAGCTGGACATCGTCGCCTACCAGGATCTCGGCACCGAAGCCATCCGCCGACTCGAGGTGGAAGGCCTTCCCGCGATCGTGCTGAACGACTGCCATGGCGGCGATCTCTACCAGGACGGCCAGAAGGAATACGCGAGGGGAGATCAATGATCCGAGAGATCTTGCGAGACCAGCGCGGGCACGTGCGCGCCGCGGCGCGCGCGCCGATCGCTGATGCCCATCTCCGAACGGACACGTGGTGGGTGTTGCCCCTCACGGTGGTCGTCGTCCTGCTCTCGTTCATCGTCTACTCGACGTGGGCGGCGTTTCAGAACGCGCATTATTATGTCGCGCCGTACCTCTCGCCGTTCTACTCGCCGTGCATCGCGAAGTCCTGCCTTCATTCGACATTCGGTTTCGGGCTACCTGACTTTGCGTTTCCTGTTATCGGTCTTGTTTCTCCCGCTTTCCTGATCCTCTGGGGTCCGGGCCTCTTCCGCCTGACCTGCTACTACTACCGCAAGGCGTACTACCGCTCGTTCTGGCTGGCGCCGGCCGCGTGCGCCGTGCGCGACGTGAAGCCGGGCTACTCGGGTGAGACGCGCTTCCCGCTCATCCTCCAGAGCTTTCACCGCTACGCGTGGTACGTGGCCGTGGTCTTCATCGTCCTGCTCACGTGGGACGCGTTCCTCGCGTTTCGCTTCCCAACGCCCGGCGGGGGGACGCAGTTCGGGATCGGTGTCGGCACGCTCGTGATGTGGGTCAACGTGATCTTCCTCGCGGCCTACACGTTTTCCTGCCATTCCTGCCGCCACGTGTGCGGCGGCCACGTCGACGTGTTCTCGAAGGCGCCGGCGCGCTACACGCTCTGGCACGTCATCAGTCGCCTGAATGAAAGCCATCCGACGTTCGCGTGGCTCTCGCTGTTCAGCGTGGGGCTGACCGACCTGTACATCCGGCTGGTCTCGATGGGGATCATTCGGGACCTGAGGATCGTCTGATGGCCACGGTCGAATACGAAACACACGAACACGACGTGCTCGTCATCGGCGCCGGTGGCGCGGGCTTGCGCGCGGCGATCGAAGCGGCGGCGCAAGGCGTGTCGGTCGGTCTCGTCTGCAAGTCGCTCCTCGGCAAGGCGCACACGGTCATGGCGGAGGGCGGCATCGCGGCCGCGCTCGGCAACGTGTACCCCGAGGACAACTGGCAGGTCCACTTCCGCGACACCATGCGCGGCGGCAAGATGATCAACAACTGGCGGATGGCCCAGCTGCACGCGCAGGAGGCGCCTGACCGCGTCCTCGAGCTGGAGCGCTGGGGCGCGCTCTTCGATCGTACGAAAGACGGCCTCATCCTTCAGCGAGACTTCGGCGGCCACCGTTACGCGCGCCTGGCCCACGTCGGCGACCGCACGGGCCTCGAGATGATCCGGACGCTGCAGTACCACACGATCCACCAGCCGGTCGACGTCTACATGGAGTGCAAGCTCGAGCGTCTCTTGAAAGACGGCGACCGGGTGTGCGGCGCCTTCGGCTACTGGCGGAATACCGGCAAGCTCGTCCTGTTCAAGGCCAAGGCCATCGTGCTGGCCACCGGTGGCATGGGCAAGTGCTGGAAGTTCACGTCGAACTCCTGGGAATGCACCGGCGACGGCGTCACGCTGGCCCTCGACGCCGGCGCCTCGCTCATCGACATGGAGTGCTACCAGTTCCATCCCACGGGGATGGTATGGCCGCCCTCCGTGCGCGGCCTCCTCGTGACGGAGGGCGTGCGCGGGGACGGCGGGACGCTGAAGAACAACAAGGGCGAGCGGTTCGCGTTCAACTACATCCCGGAGTTCTTCAAGGCCGAGACCGCCGACAACGAGGCCGAGGCCGAGCGCTGGTACACCGACAAGAAGAACAATCGGCGGACGGCCGACCTCCTGCCGCGCGACGAGGTGGCGCGGGCGATCAACTCCGAGGTCAAGGCGGGACGCGGGAGCCCCCACGGGGGCGTCTTCCTCGACATCGCCTCGCGGCGACCCGCGGACTACATCAGGAAGCGGCTCCCGTCGATGTATCACCAGTTCAAGGAGCTTGCGGACGTCGACATCACCAAGGAGCCGATGGAGGTGGGCCCGACCGCTCACTACATGAACGGGGGAGTGCGCGTCGACGCGGACACGACGGCCACCGCCGTGCCCGGGCTCTTCGCCGCGGGCGAGGTCGCCGGGGGGCTCCACGGGGCGAACCGGCTCGGCGGCAACTCACTCTCCGACCTGGTCGTCTTCGGCCGCCGCGCCGGGCTCTCCGCGGCCCTCTACGTGAAGAACTTCGGCGGCGCGATGAAGATCGACGCCGGCCAGATCGAGCAATGCGCGCGCGCGACGCTGGCGCCCTTCGAGCGCACGGGCAACGAAAACCCGTACGCGATCCAGGCCGAGCTGCAGGAGACGATGCAGTCGCTCGTCGGGATCATCCGGACCGAGTCCGAGCTGCGGGAGGCGCTGGTTCGCATCGAGCGGTACAAGCAGCACCTGCCGAACGTCGGTGTCGGGGGCGGGCGCGCGTACAACCCGGCCTGGCACACCGCCCTCGACCTCTACGCGATGCTCACCGTCTCCGAGGCGGTCACCCGGGCGGCGCTCGAACGCAAGGAAAGCCGGGGTGGCCACACCCGTGACGATTATCCGAAGGCGGATCCCAAGTTCGGGACGGTGAACGTCGCGGTCCGGCGGCAGCGCGGCGAGTTCACCACGGCGCTGGAGCCGATTCCCCCGGTGCCCGACGACCTCAAGGCGCTGCTCGAGGAGAAAAAGTAATGCCGACGTTCACGCTGCGCGTGTTCCGCGGTACGTCCACGGGTGGGGGCTTCCAGGAGTACCGCGTCGAGTCCGAAGAGGGCATGGTGCTGCTCGATGTCGTCCACCGCCTGCAAGCGCTCCAGGCCAACGACCTCGCCGTTCGGTGGAACTGCAAGGCCGGCAAGTGCGGCTCGTGCAGCGCGGAGGTGAACGGCAAGCCGCGCCTCATGTGCATGACGCGGATGAACCTCTTCGCGCCGGGTGAGGCGATCAGCGTGGCGCCGATCCGCACGTTCCCGATCATCAAAGACCTCGTCACCGACGTCTCGTACAACTACGAGAAAGCGAAGCAGGTCCCGCCGCTCCGGCTCAAGCCACCGGATGCGGACGGCAAGTACCGCATGTGGCAGGAGGACATCGACCGCATCCAGGAGTTCCACAAGTGCATCGAGTGCTTCCTGTGCCAGGACGTGTGCCACGTCATCCGCGACCACGAGGAGAAGAAGCCCTCGTTCGCGGGCCCGCGGTTCTTCATCAAGATCGCCGGTCTCGACATGCACCCGCTCGATAACGTCGACCGCTCGAAGTTCATGCAGCAGGCCGGCGTCGGCCTCTGCAACATCACCAAGTGCTGCACCGAGGTGTGCCCGGAGCACATCCACATCACGGACAACGGCATCATCCCGCTGAAGGAACGGATGGCCGACGATGTCGACCCGATCGTGTGGCTGCTCAGGAAGTTCCGGGGCGGGAAGAAGAAGACGCCCGCGTGACGACGGTCGCCGTATCGCTTCAGACACTCTTGCCGGCCGGGCGGTTCGCATCCACGATGCCGCCACGCACTTCGCCGAAGCGGAAGGTGAAGGCGCCATCGAGGAGGCCGATCGCCATGGGTGTCACCACGCTGGTCGTCGAAGTCGCAAACGTCGCGAGGCCAAAGATCACGGAGCGTTTGACGTTCACCGTCGACTCGGGCGCGGTCTATTCCGTTGTCCCGACTCCGATCCTCCGCAAACTGGGGATCCGACCGCAGAAGCGCGAGACCTTCCGGCTCGCCGACGGCTCGACGATCATCCGTCGGAAAGGCGTCGCCTTGTTTAAGTTTCGCGAGTACATCGGCGGCGGAGACGTCATCTTCGGGGAGAAGGGCGACGCGACGCTGCTCGGGGCGCTGAGTCTGGAATCACTCGGCCTTGCCCTCGATCCGATCAAGCGGGAATTGAAACCGATGCAGCTCATCCTGTGAGGTCGGATCGCCCCGCCAGAGTACACCTGTCTGACACGTCGGATCTGTGAGATCTGACGTTCTTGTAGTTGGTGCGGGTGCTGCCGGCTTGCCGGTAGCTCAACGTCTTACCCAAAAGAGATGCAGCGTGACGATTCTCGAAGCTCGAGACCGGCTTGGCGGCCGGGTATGGTCACATGACCCTTGGGGTGAGGGCTGTCGCATCGATCTTGGAGCCGAATTCATTCACAATTCCGAACTCGCGCACGACCTTTCCGAATCCGGGTTGGTAGAAATCGACAAACGGCGCCGCGCCCGATGGGATTCTGTGGGTCGCTGTCTCTATGAATTCTCTGGCGAACGAATCGGTCCTCGTCATTGGAGTCGCCCCTATATGCGGCTCGTGTGGAACGAGGAGTGGTACGAAAAGCTAGCCGCCGCCCGAGGATCCGTCGCCAACGCGATTCGAAAGTGGCCTTCACTTGCGAGGACGATTGCAACGGCGGAGGTCCAGGCACTCTACGCCGCGGACGCGCGCGACCTCAATGCCCGGGCTTTGCATGAACACTATGAACGATGGTCTTGCGAGGGGGACTCCGCGGCCCAGTGGTGGCCTCGCGGTGGGTATCGATCCCTAATCGAGAAGCTCGGACGAGGACTCAGCGGTCGCGTCCATAGAGCAGATCCCGTGACGAGAATCGAATGTGTCGCCAAGGGTGGACCCGTACGGATCGTCACGCGCGACAAGAGACATTTCGAAGCGGCGCGGGTGATCGTCGCCGTCCCTCTCGGAGTGTTGAAGGCTTCAGACATTACGTTCGCTCCGCGACTCTCCCGTGCGAAACGCGCTGCGATCTGGGGAATCGGTATGGGGGACGTCGTGAAGGTTGTCGTGCGATGTCGACCGTTCTGGGGCGGGTATCGATTCATCTCTTCCGAGCAGGAGATACCGGTCTGGTGGCCCCTTCCGAAACGACGCGACGATCGCGGCGTAATCATCGGATGGGCAGCTGGACCAGCTGCGAAAAAGCTGCGTCGACTCGGGACCGGGGAAATCAAACGAAGGGCTGTGTCATCACTCTGCGGAATCTTTCCGGAGGTCCCGGCGGTTGCTTCCGAGGATATCTTTGTTGTCGATTGGTCCCGGCAGAAGTTTACCAAGGGGGCCTACACATACGATCGCTCGGCTCGTGGCACCTGCATGCGTCGCCAACTTGCGGAGCCGGAGGATAATGTGCTCTTCTTTGCGGGCGAAGCGACGGAAGCGATTTACTATGGAACTGTTCACGGTGCGGTCAAGAGTGGCCAAAGGGCGGCGGATCTGGTTTTAGAATCGTTGAGAGCCCGCCAATGAAAGTCCACGAGTACCAGGCGAAGGCGTTGCTGCGCGAGTTCGGCGTCGCGGTGCCGAAAGGCGACGTCGCCGATACCCCCGCGCGGGCAAAAGAGATCGCGGCGCGATTGGGTGGGAAGACCGTCGTCAAGGCGCAGATCCACGCGGGTGGCCGCGGCAAGGCTGGCGGCATCAAGCTCGCCGACGATCCCGCGGGCGCCGAAGCGGCCGCGAAGCAGATCCTCGGCATGATGCTGAAGACGCCGCAGACCCCGCCCGAGGGCATCAAGGTGCGCAAGGTCCTCGTGGAGGAGGCCTCCGCGATCGACCGCGAGCTGTACCTGTCCATCACGCTCGACCGCGGGCGCAGCACGCACGTCGTGATGGCGTCGCAGGCCGGCGGCATGGAGATCGAGGAAGTGGCAGCGGCCACGCCCGAGAAGATCATCCGCGAGTGGACGCATCCGGCGCTCGGGCTCGCCGATTTCCAGGCGCGGCACGTGGCGTTCGGACTCGACCTTGCCGGCGACCAGCTCAAGCAGGGCGTGGCGCTCATCAAGGCGCTCTGGGCGCTCTACCTCGCGAAAGACTGCTCACTTGCCGAGATCAACCCGCTCGTGGTCACGAAAGACGGGCGCGTGTTCGCGCTGGACGCCAAGCTCAACGTCGACGACAACGCGCTCTTCCGGCACCGGGAGCTGGTCGAGCTGCGCGACATCCACGAGG
>JBGOTH010000123.1:0-7442 GCA_041476345.1 Methylomirabilia bacterium | reverse complement strand
CGCCGCGCTCTCCCCGAGCAACAGACCGCTGCGCCGGCGGTCGAACGGGCGCACGCGCTCGCGCGTGAGGGACCGCAGGGCGTCGAAGCCGCGCATGACGAACCGGCAGAGGACGTCGTAACCGCCCGCGATCACCCGGTCCACCGTGCCCGCGCGCAGCAGGTCCGCGCCGAGTCCAAGTGCGGTCGCGCCGGACGCGCACGCCGTCGAGACGGTCAGGACCGGGCCGCGCACGCCGAGATACGCGGCGAGAGCATGGGCGGGGGCGTCGTAGAGCGCGCCGGCCGCATGCCGCGTGTCGGACGGGTCTTCCAGGGCGCGCTCGAGCTCCTCGACGCCGCCGAGCGCCGTGCCGACCACCACCGCCACGCGCGCGGGATCCACGCCGAGCGCGGCGCGCGCCAGCAGGTCGTCGGCGGCGGTGATGAGCAAGCGGCTGGCCCGGCACGCGACGTCCTTCGAACGCCACGGGAGTTTCTTGATCTCGCCACCCCGCCGAACGCGCAGGTCGTCCGAACGAAAGCGCTCGATGGTGCTGATCCCGTCGACGCCGGTGAGGAGCCCCGACCAGAACGCCTCGAGGTCACCGCCGATCGGCGTGACGACACCCGCCGCCACGATCGTCACCGGATCAAGGCGCACGATTCAGAGCCCAGGGATCGAAGAAATTGAACCACTGAGTCGGGTGGCGACCGATCACCGTCCGGACTGAGGCGACCCACTGTCGGAGCGTCGCCTCCTCCGCTCCGCGCGCAACGTAGAGCGGCGGCAGGACACTCACGGTGTAGCGCAGGTCCGGCCGGAGGAGACAGAACGCCGGTAACACGGGAACACCCGCCGCGCGAGCGAGAAGGAATGGGCCGAGCGGAAAAAGCGCGGGTGCGCCGAAAAAATCGACCGGAACATCGCCGCGGTGCCCGAGCGCACGGTCGCCCTGCATCCCGACGATCCCCCCGCGACGCAAGGCCGCGACGAGCGGCACCGCGTCGGCCGGAGCGCGGAGCGTGACGAAGCGGATCGGCGTGCCCTCGACGCGGAGGAGGCGCTCGACGCCGGGATCTGCTTCCGGGGCCATGACGATATGAATGGGGCGGCCGCCGCCCCGCGCGACGAGCGTGCGGCCGGCCAGCTCCCAGTTCCCGATGTGTGCGGTCAGCACGACGAACCCCGTCCCTCCGCCGAGCACGCGCTCCACGTGCTCGTCGCCCTCGCGGTTCGCGAGCAGGCCCGCCGAGTCCCAGGTCCGGTTGGCCGTGAGCAGGTCGGCGAAGCACATTGCGAAGTGGCCGAAGAGATCGCCGACCTGTCGCGCCCGCGTCGCATCCGGCGCGCCGGGATCCACCCGGGCGAGATTCCCGCGCACGGCCCGCGCTTCCGCCGGACACGCGCCGACGAGCGCGCGGCCCAGCGCGCGCGCGAGCGGGAGGCGCACCGATCGCGGCAGCGCCGACGCGACGGCGCCGGCAAGGCGATAGAACAGCGCGCGGTTGAGGCGGTGACCGCGCACGCCCTGGGCGGACGCCCCCGATGCGGCCGAAACATTCGGAGCGGTCGTCGTGGACGCCATCACAGCAGCGGTGAGTAATACATCGGGAACACGCGAATCGTTCCCGGCCGCGTGGCGTAGACCCCCGCGGCCCAGAATCGCTGGGCCACCCGATCGAAGGTCACGATCCCCGGCACGTCGTTCTCGTTCGGATCCCAGACGGTGAAGTCGACGTGGTCGATGCGATCGTCGGCGTGGTAGGCGACCACGGTGTGATTGAGCTCGGGAATCGGCCAGTTCGTCACGAGGAGCTGCACGAGCCGGCCGGCGGTGAGCTCCCGCGCCACCTCGTCGGCGACGCGCGCCTGATGCTCCTTCGTGACGGGCATCGTCACGCGCCAGTTCGTCCAGTGAAGCCACGTGCCCACCGGTCCCCCGAGGCCTTCCTTCACCGCGGCTCCCTCGTTCGCCGAAAACGCGCGCAAGTGCGCGTAACCGGGGATGACGACACGCGCGGACGGCGCGAGAGCCTCATGCCACGGCGCTCTGGCCGCGATCGTCCGCACGCGCGCGACGTACTCGTCGTGGCTCACGCGGGGCGCCTCCGGATCGAATCGCGCGCCCTGAAAGAACTGGCGCAGCCCTTTCGCGAGCACGAAGCAGTAGTTGGCGTAGAGACCGGGCGGCGCCTCGGGATGACGCTCGCGAATCTCATTGCGAAAGGCAAAGGTGTCGGCCCCGAAGACGAACGCCGACGGCCCCACGGCGGCCGCCCGCGGCGGCGCCGTCGGCGTCGTCGCACACGCCGTGGCCAGGAGTAGCGTGCCCAGGATGAAGAGTGCGCCGCCGCGCTGACGCGAGATCAATTTCACTAACGGTAACGGTGGCGTGCGGGATCGTCAAGGCGGGGCCGCAAGACCGCGTGCTATCCTCGCCGCGGTTCATCTCCCGAATGACGGCCGCCCTCGCCGCGCTCTACCGGCTTTTCTACGACGGCTTCCTGAGCCGGCTCCCGGAATCGCAGGCGGTGTCACTGGGCCAGACGGCGCTCCGTCTTCTCCCCTTCGACCGCCTCCCCGTCTTTCGGCTCGAAGATCCGCGACTGGTCACCACCGTCGGCGGCGTCCGGCTGGGGAACCCGCTCATTCTCGCCGCGCAGTACTACGACACGACGATCCTCCGGCGCGCGATGGGTCTCGGCTTCGGGGCGGTGACGACCAAGAGCATCACGCGTCGTCCGCGGCCCGGTCATCCGGATCCGAACCTCGTGCGCGTTCGGACCTCGGCGGGACCGGGCTTGATCAACTGCAACGGATTCAAGAACCCCGGCCTCGACACGTTCGCGCACGACGTCGCGCAGGTGCCTCACCGTGTGCCACTCATCGTCAGCGTCGCGGGCGAGAGCGCGCAGGACTGCGTCGAGCTCGTCCGCGCCCTCGGCCCCTACGGCGATCTCGTGGAGTTCAACATCTCGTCGCCCAACACCAAGCTGGTCTACGCGTGGAGCGAGCGCCCCGCGGAGCTGCGTGTCCTGCTGGAAGCGGTCCGGGCCGCGTGCCCAAAGCCGCTCATCGTGAAAATCTCTCCCGACTTCGCCGACGCCAACGAGCGCGACATCATCCCCGCCGCGCTGGAGGCGGGCGTGCGCGTGGTCAACTACGGCAACACGCGCCGCGTCGAAGACCACCGCCTCTCGCAAGGCACCGGTGGTCTTTCGGGGCCCGAGATTTTCTCCGCCACGCTCGCGAACCTGCGGCGTACGCGCGCCCGATTCGGCGACCGCCTCGATCTCATCGCGACCGGTGGCATCGACGCGCCCGACAAAGCGCAGGCGGCCCTGGACGCGGGCGCCACCGCCCTCAGCTATTTCACCGGCTTCATCACGCGAGGCCCGCTCCTGGCGCGGCGAATCCTCGAGGGGCTCGTCGAAAGGCGCGGGAGACGCCCGTGAAGTGCCCACAGCTTTTCCACATGTCCACATCTATCCACAGAGCCGAAAATCGCACAGTCTGGCGCGGGCTCGCGGGTCGGGTGCCCAAAACTGCACGTTGTGTCGTCCACCGCCGTGCACAGGGAAACAATTCGCGCAATTCGAAAGGCGCCACGACCGCCGAGGCATCGCTCCCGCGCTGTTCATGCGGGCAAACGAAGTCTTGACCTCGTTCTCCACCACTCGTACGTTTAGCGAGCGCAATCAACAGAACTGAGAGACGTCGTCGAGTGGTTGAGTTCGCGACTCACCGACCGGCTTTCCGCGGAGGAGCGAGAACGATGGAGGGCAGCCGAAAACCGCTCGCGAAGATCGAGGGACGGCGTCGCATGCGGCTCAGCGGTGTCACGGTCGTCTGGCGCGGAACGCCGAACCTCGATGACTGGGTGGCGTACATCGCGAACGGTACGCGATCGAAGAAGCTGATCCTCGCCGATCACGCCTCGGAGCGGAAGGTCAAAGGCCTCATTTCGCGCCTGCAAACGTTTTCCAAGAAAGACATCGAGAAAATCGCGAAGGGCTGAGCAGGCTGCGGAAACACGCGCGGGCGGGGCGTCGGCGCCGTGGGTCCGCGGCTCAAACTCGGACTGCGAGGCCGCGAAGCGGCCTCGTGTCCTCCATTCACCGCTCGACCCACGGCGCCGACGCCCCGCCCGCGCGTGTTTCCGCAGCCTGCTAGATAATCCCTTGCTCCACCAGGCTGACGTACCTGCCGCGTCCGACGATCACGTGGTCGTGGATCCGGAGGTCCAGAAGCCGCGCACACTCCACGAGCTGGCGCGTCAGGCGGATGTCCTCGCGGCTCGGGGTGGGATCACCGCTCGGATGGTTGTGCAGGAGGATGACCGACGCCGCGGACTCGAGAATCGCGGGCTTGAAAACCTCCCGCGGGTGGACGAGGCTGGCCGACAGTGTGCCCTCCGAGATCACGCGGTCGCGCAGGAGCCCGTTTTGTGCGTCGAGCAACGCGATGCGGAACACTTCGCGATGCAGGTCTTCCATGAGCGGGCCGAACGCGGCGTACACCTCCGCGGGTCCGGACAGCACGACGCGCGTGGCGGGCGCGCGCGCGCGAAGGCGGCGGCTCAGCTCGAAGGTCGCGGCCAGACGGGCGGCCTTCGCACGCCCGATCCCGTGCACGCGGGCCAGCTCTGTCGCCTCGAGCCCCGCAAGGTCCGTGAGCGATCCATAGGTGGCGAGGACCTCACGGGCCACGTCCATCGCCGACTTCCCGCGCGTGCCTGATCCGAGCTGCAGCGCCAGCAGCTCGGCGTCCGCGAGCGCGTCCGGCCCGTTCCAGTAGAGGCGCTCGCGCGGCCGTTCTCCGGCCGGCCATTGCTTGAGCATGGAGAGACTGTGCGGGTCGGCGGCGGCGACGTCAATGTCCCGCGTTCGATACAGCGCTCAGGGACGGCGGATCGTGATCACCCGCGGCTCGTCGCCCACACCTTCGATGTGGACGTGGATGGTACGCGGGGGCAGCAGCGGCGAGAGCTTGTCCGCCCACTCGACGACCGTGACACCCTCGCCGTCGAAGAGCTCCTCGAGCCCCAGGTCGAGGAGCTCGGTGAGGCTCGAGGTCCGATACGCGTCGACGTGATGGACAGGCACGCGCCCGCGATACTCGTTCACCAGGGCGAACGTGGGGCTCACGGCGTGTCCCGCCACTCCAAGCCCTCGCGCGAGCCCCTGCGTGAAGCACGTCTTGCCCGCGCCAAGCTCGCCGGTGAGCGCGACGATATCACCGGGCTCGAGACCCTCGGCGAGCTGCGCGCCGACCGCCTCGGTCGCTTCGGGAGTGCGAGACTCAGGCACGCAGCCTGCCGAACGCTTCCGGCAGCGCGCCGATCACGTCGCGCGCGATCAGCGATTCCTCCCCCACCCGCTCGGCCGCGACATCTCCGGCGAGGCCGTGCAGGTAGACGGCCGCGGCCAGCGCCTCGCCCGGCGGAATACCCCGCGCGAGGAACGCGCCGGCGACCCCCGTGAGGACATCGCCGGTCCCTCCCGACGCCATTCCGGGATTGCCGGTGGGATTGAGCAACACCGTGCCGTCCGGCGCGGCCACGACGCTCACGGCGCCCTTGAGCACCACGTGCACGCGGTGCGCCGTCGCGAAGTGACGCGCGACGGCGATGCGATCCCGCTGGACGTCCGCCACCGCGACGCCGAGCATTCGCGCGAGCTCGCCCGGGTGCGGAGTCAGACAGCGCGGGCCCGCCGCCGTACGTAACACCTCGAGGTGACCGGTCAGGGCCGTGAGCGCATCCGCGTCGACCACCATCGGCACCGGCGCGTCGCCGACGAGGCGCCGCACGATTTCCTGCGTCCCGCGGTCGAGACCGAGCCCGGGTCCCACCGCGATCGCATCGCGCGCACCGACGAGCCCCGCCAACGCGTCCCATGCGTCCGGACCGACGAATCCCGACGCGCCTTCGGCCAGCGGCTCGGTCATCGCCTCGAGCACGAGCGACGCGACGATCGGCTGCTGGCTGGCGGCGGTCGCGACGGTGCACAGACCCACGCCACTCCGCAGCGCCGCGTCCGCGGCCAGCGCCGCCGCACCGGTTTTGCCGATCGAGCCCGCGACGATCAGCAGATGACCATAGGTGCCTTTGTGGGCCACGCGGTCCCGACGCGGAAAGTGCGGCACGACGTCCGCGGCGTCGAGCAGAAACGTCGCGACCCCGCGCGCGATCTCGGCCGCCGGCACGCCGATGTCGGCAACGGTCACGGTGCCCGCGAGCTCACGCCCCGGCGACTCGACGAGCCCGCGCTTGAGTCCCGCGAACGTGACGGTGGCGGCGGCGCGGATGGCCATGCGCGCGGGCGCGCCTCCGTCCGCCGGCAGACCCGACGGAACGTCGAGGGCGAGGACGGGCCGCCCCGCCGCGTTGACGGCATCGATCACGTCGGCCACGACGCCTTCGGGGACACCGCGCGCTCCCGTGCCGAGCAGCGCGTCCACGACGAGATCGGCGTGCGCGAGCAGCGGGACCAGCGCCGAGACGCGGGTCAGCGTGAGGGGGCGCACTCCCAGGTTCCGCAGAGCGCGGAGCTTGATCGCGGCGTCACCGCGCACCTCGCTCGCCGGCGTGGCAAGCACGACGTCGCAGCGGACACCGCGACGCGTGAGGTGTCGCGCGACCACGAAGCCGTCGCCGCCGTTGCCCCCCTTGCCGCACACGACGACGACGCGGCTCGACCGGGCGGGGCGCTTCTGAGCTCCGAGCCAGGCGAGCACGACGTTCGCGGCGGCGCGGCCTGCGTTCTCCATGAGCGTGGCGCCCGGAATGCCCAGGTCGCGAGTCGCCCGCTCGTCGATCCGGCGCATCTCCTCGCCGGTGAACACAGGTCGCACGAGTCAGCGTCCCGCCGGGAGCGTGGAGGCCTGGACCAGGAACTCCGAGAGGATCGCGATGTAGGGCTCGCGGGCATCCGTGCGCGCGACCCGCGGCAGCTCGAAATGCAGCGCGCGCGCCGGCAACTTCAAGATGCCGTCCCGCTTGGCACCCGAGGCCCCGTAGAAGATCGTGTCGGCCGGCTCGACGACGACCTCCAGCTTCGGCGTTCCGGGATGGCCGCGTAGATGCGCATCACGGATCAGCTCCAGCAACGCACGCAGCCTCTGCGCGAACTCGCGGTCGACGCCGACCGTCGCGATCTCGATCCGTCCTGCCGTCTCCCGCCGGTTGTTACCGTGGATCTCGGCGTAGAACGCGAGGTGACCCTGCGCGGCCTCCTGCACGCGCTTCTCGTAGGCGAGATAGATCTGCAGGGCGGAGGCAGTCGCGACTTCCTCCAGTGGCGGACGCCCGGGAACCGCCTCGAGCGGGCGGTTCACCTGGAAGCGCCGGCCGGGGCTCTGCCGCGTGTCGGGATCGATCGCGAAGCCGGCGGCGACGACGAGGCCGAAGCCCGTGCGCCGTGCGATCTCCGCCGCGAGGTCACCCGTCCCCGGGTCGG
>JBGOTH010000122.1:0-7447 GCA_041476345.1 Methylomirabilia bacterium | reverse complement strand
GTGGGTATCGAGCCGGAGCAGACTCTGCAGCTCCCCCTCTTCGAGGGGTAGGCCGCTCCGCGTGAAGCCGCTGACCTATCGCGGTGCCGGGGTCGACATCGAGGCCGGCGACGAGGCCGTCCGCCGGCTCACTCCGCACGCCCGCAGCACCACGCGACCTGAAGTGCTGGGGGGGATCGGCGCGTTCGCCTCGTTCGTGCAGGTCCCAGCGGGCTATCGGGAGCCCGTGCTCGTGTCGTCGACGGACGGCGTCGGGAGCAAGCTGAAGATCGCGTTCCTCGCCGATCGCCACGACTCGGTCGGGATCGACCTCGTCGCCATGGGCGTCAACGACGTGATCGTGCACGGCGCCGAGCCGCTCTACTTCCTCGATTACATCGGCGTGTCGCATGTCGAGCCGGCGCGCATCGAGCAGATCGTCGCGGGCGTGGCAGAGGGCTGTCGTCAGGCGGGATGCGCGCTCGTCGGTGGCGAGATCGCGGAGCTTCCGGATCTCTACGCCGCGGGGGAGTACGACCTCGCGGGCTTTTCGGTTGGCGTGGTCGAGAAGAGCCGCATCATCGACGGCGCCGGTGTCCGCGTCGGTGATGTCGTGCTCGGCCTCGCGTCGTCCGGGCTTCACTCGAACGGGTTCAGCCTCGCGCGCCGGATCGTGTTCGATATCCTCGGACTCTCTCTCGACGCGGTGCTGCCGGGAACAGGGCACACGGTCGCCGACGTGCTGCTCGAGCCGACGCGCATCTACGCGCGTGCGGTCCTGGCGGTGCGCGACCAGACCCACGCGATGGCGCACATCACCGGCGGCGGGATCCCCGGGAACCTCCCCCGCGTGCTGCCGGCCGGGTGTCGTGCCCTCGTGCGTCCGGCGGCATGGGCCGGGAGTACGCCACCGGTGTTCCGGACGCTGCGGGAGGCCGGACGCGTGAGTGAGGCGGAGATGTTCCGCACGTTCAACATGGGGATCGGCTACATCCTCGTCGTCCCGCCCGATCGTGCCGGCACCACCGCGGCGGCGCTGGGCGCGGCCGCCGAGACCGTCCACGTGATCGGTGAGATCGTCGCCGGTGAGCGTGGCGTGGAGCTCATCGCGTGACGACGCGGAGCGCTCCCCTCCGGGTCGGCGTCCTCGCGTCGGGCCGGGGATCGAATCTGAAGGCGCTCCTCGACGCGACGCGCGCGGCCGGCTATCCCGCACGGATCGTGGTGGTGATCTCGGATCGTGAGCGTGCGCCCGCCCTCGACCACGCGGCTGGAGCCGGCGTGGCCGGCGTGTTCCTCGACCCGAAGGCCTTTGGTGATCGCGCCGCGTACGATGCGGCGCTGTTGGCCTGCCTGGACGCCCACGGCGCCGAGCTCGTCTGCCTCGCCGGGTACATGCGCATCCTGGGCCCGGGATTCGTGCAACGCCTGCGTGGGCGCCTTCTCAATATCCACCCGTCGCTGCTCCCGGCGTTTCCGGGCCTCCGCGCCCAGGAGCAGGCGCTCGAGCACGGCGTCAAGATCGCGGGTGCCACCGTCCACTTCGTCGACGAGGGCGTGGACTCCGGGCCGATCGTCGCGCAGGCTGGCGTGCCCGTTCACCACGACGATACCGAGGAATCCTTGTCTGCGCGCATCCTCGCGGAGGAGCACCGGCTGTATCCCGACGTCGTCCGGCTCTTCGCGGAGGGACGGCTGCGCATCGAGGGGCGCCGCGTGATCAGCGGATGAAGGTTCGTCGCGCCATCGTCAGCGTCCACGACAAGACTGGCGTGGTGGATCTCGGCCGCCGACTGGTCGAGCTTGGGATCGAGATCCTCTCCACGGGCGGCACGGCGAGCCTGCTGCGTAAGGAAGGCGTGCCGGTCCGCGAGGTGGCCGATGTCACCGGGTTCCCCGAGATGATGGACGGCCGGGTCAAGACTCTCCACCCGAAGATCCACGGCGGTATCCTCGCCCGGCGGGATGTGCCCGCAGACTTGGAGGCCCTCGAGCGGCACGGCATTTCCCCGATCGACCTCGTCGTCGTCGCGTTGTATCCGTTCGAAGCGACGATCGCGAAGCCCGGCGTCACCCGCGCGGAGGCCATCGAGCAGATCGACATCGGTGGCCCCACGATGATTCGCGCTGCCGCCAAGAATCAAGACGCCGTCGCGGTGGTGACCGACCCCTCACAGTACGTCGCCGTCCTCGAGGAGCTCGAGCGCAGCGCGGGGGCGTTGAGCCGCGAGACTTGCGCACGCCTCGCCGCGGACGCCTTCCAGCGTACCTCGCGCTACGACGCCGCGATTGCCGCCTATCTCTCTCAATCCAGAGCGAAAGAGCATCCGGCTGTACTCCGCCTCGAAGGCGAGCGTCGAGTCGCGCTCAAGTACGGTGAGAACCCGCATCAGACCGCGGCGTTCTATCGACTCGACGGGGTGCCGCCGGTCGGGCTTGCTGCGATGAAGGCGCTGCACGGGCCCGATCTCGGCTACAACAACGTGCTCGATTTCTCGGCCGCGCTGGCCTTGCTGCTCGAGTTCGACGACCCTGCGGCTGTCGTGATCAAGCATACGAATCCCTGCGGTGCCGCCCTCGCTCGGACCGTCGGCGAGGCGGTGAAGAGGGCGAAGGCCTGCGACCCCGTGTCGATCTACGGCGGAATCGTAGGCGTGAACCGGACGCTCGACATGGCGGTGGTGGAGGCGTTGGCGGGGATCTTCGTGGAGATCCTCTTCGCACCGGCGTTCGCGCCGGACGCGCTCGAGGAGCTTCGGCGGACGAAGAAGAGGTGCAGGGTCTTCGAGGTGCCGTGCGACCGCACGATGCTGCCGGCCCGCATGGTCGAGTATCGCAGCGTTCTCGGCGGGCTCCTCGCGCAGTCCGTGGATCTCGCCGACCTCGACGACGGCGCGCTCAAGACCGTTTCGAAGCGCCCGCCCACCGCCGAGGAGATGCGGGCGCTGCGCTTTGCGTGGCGGGTCGGCAAACACGCCAAGTCCAACGCCATCGTCCTCACCGCCGCCGATCAGGTGATCGGGGTGGGGGCAGGACAGATGAACCGTGTCGATGCAGCGCGCCTCGCCGTCATGCGCGCGCGCGCGATGGGACTCGAGACCCGCGGCACCGTGTGCGCCTCGGACGCCTTCTTTCCCTTCCGCGACGGGTTGGACGTCGTGGCGGAGGCGGGCGCGACCGCGGTCATGCACCCGGGGGGATCGCTGCGCGACGACGAGGTCATCGCCGCGGCCGAGGAACGCGGCATGGCGATGGTGTTGACCGGCATGCGGCACTTCAGGCACTAGCGGAAGGCGCCATGGAAGGGAGCGGCGAGCGCGTTTACGGGCTGTCGGAGATCGTCCGCATCCTCACGCTGTCGCCGAAGCGTGCGGCGCAGTTGCGCCGTCTGGAGCTCCTGCGCGGCGACAGCGCGGGTTACACCTTCCGCGACCTCCTCGCCCTCCGCGCGGCCAGCGCGCTCCTCGACTCCGGGGCGTCCGTGCGACAGATCCGTCAGGCGCTCGTCGCGCTGCGCCGCCACGACCCCGACCTCGAGCAGCCGCTCGCGGAGGTCCGCCTGACCGTGGACGGTGGTCGCCTGATCGCGCAATCCGATCGCGTGAGGTTCGATCCGCGCACGGGACAGACGGTGCTCGATCTCGCGACCGTCGATCTCCAGGCTGCGGCGGCCGCAACGCTCCTGACGGGCCTCGTCCGGCCGCTGTCTCCGCCCACCGAGCACGCGGAGGCGTGGTTCGAGCGCGCGAGCGAGAAGGAGGGCGACCCCGCGCACTGGGACGAGGCGATCGACGCTTATCGGCGCGTGGTCGCCATCGACCCAAGCTATGCCGCGGCGTGGAACAACCTCGGGCTCCTCCTGCACCGCATGGGGCAATACGACGAGGCGCACAGCTCGTATGCCACCGCACTCGAACAGGACGAGCACTGCTGCCAGGCGGCGTACAACCTCGGCTCCCTCTACGAGGACCGTGGTGACGTGGAGATGGCGATCCGTTACTATCGGCTCGCGCTTGAGCTGGTACCCGACTACGCCGACGCGCACTTCAACCTCGCGGCCGCGCTCTCCCGCGCCGGCCGCGCCGCGGATGCGCTCCGTCACTGGCAGCGCTACGTCGAGCTGGACGCCGGCAGCCCGTGGGCGCGCATCGCCCGTGCACACCTCGAGGTCGTCGAGCCCTCGGAGCCATGAAGGTCCTGTTGATCGGCGGCGGGGGGCGCGAGCACGCGCTGGCGTGGGCGATCAGCAAGAGCCCGCTCGTCACGTCCTTCTACGCCGCGCCCGGCAATCCTGGAATCGGGAAGCACGCCAAGTGCGTGCCCATCGCGGTCGATGCGCACGACGACATCGTGAAATTCTCCGAGCATGAGCGCATCGATCTCACCGTCGTGGGCCCGGAGGTTCCGCTCGTCGCGGGACTCGCCGATCGTCTCACCGCGGCCGGCCGGACCGTCTTCGGGCCGAGCGCGGCGGCCGCGCGGATCGAAGGCTCGAAGGCGTTCTCCAAGGACCTGATGGCGCGCCACCGGATTCCTACGGCGCGATTCGAGACGTTCCGCGATCCCGCGGCGGCGCGGCGCTACGCGCGCGAGCTCGGCGCGTGCGTGGTGAAGACGGACGGCCTCGCCGCCGGGAAGGGCGCGATCGTGTGCGCGGCCTTCGAGGAGGCGGACGCCGCGATCGCTGCGTGCATGGAGCGCTCGGAATTCGGCGCCTCCGGCTCCACGGTCGTCATCGAAGAGTTTCTCTCCGGCGAAGAAGTCTCGTTCTTTGTCTTCATCAGCGGGACCGAGATCACCCCGCTCGCCGCGGCGCAGGACCACAAGACCATCTTCGACGGGGATCGTGGGCCCAACACGGGCGGTATGGGCGCGTTCTCGCCGGTGGGGAGCTTCGATGCCGCGACCGAAGCGCGCGCGATGGAGATCGTCGTGCGCCCGGTGGCGGCCGCGCTGGCCGCCGAGGGCGCGCCCTATCACGGCGTGTTGTTCGTGCAGCTCATGCTGACCCCCGACGGGCCCAAGGTCGTCGAGTTCAACTGCCGCTTTGGGGATCCCGAGTGTCAGGCGCTGATAGTTCGGCTCGACGAGGATCTCGTGCCGGCACTCCTGGGCGTCGCGCGGCGCGAGCCTCTTCCCGCGCGGATGCGTTGGACGCAGGACGCGTCGGTGTGCGTAAATCTCGTGTCGGGTGGCTATCCTGGGGAATATCCCACAGGCGCTCCGATCACGGGCATCGAGGACGCGGAAGGCGCCGGCGTCACCGTCTTCCATTCAGGCACGGCGTGGAAGGATGGGCGCCTGGTGACCGCAGGCGGACGCGTACTGTCGGTGACGGCCACGGCATCGTCGTTGCCCGAGGCCATCGCCCGCGCGTACGGCGCGGTCGAGCGGATCCGTTTCGATGGGATGCATTTCCGCCGCGACATAGGAACGCGCGCGAGCGCCGGGAGGTGAGTGTGGAACGGCCGGTGAGAGTAGGCATCGTGCTCGGCAGCGACTCCGACCTCGAGATCATGCTGGAGACGGTCAAGATCCTCGACGCGCTCGAGGTCGGCTGCGAGGTCGTGGTGGCGTCGGCGCACCGGACGCCGCGACGCACCGAGGAGTATGCGAGCACCGCCGCCGGCCGCGGGTTGGGCGTGCTCATCGCCGCCGCCGGCGGCGCCGCCGCGTTGCCCGGCGTGCTCGCGGCGTCCTCGCTGTTGCCCGTGATCGGCGTGCCGATCGCATCGACGCCCCTCGGCGGCATGGACGCGCTCTTCTCGATCGCCCAGATGCCGCCGGGCGTGCCCGTGGCCACCGTCGCGATCGGGGCGTGGGGCGCCACGAACGCCGGGATCTTCGCCGCGCAGATCCTCGCCGGCGCCGATGCCGCGCTCGCGCGGCGCCTGGCCGACTACCGCGTGCGGCTGGCGGCGCAGGTCGATGATCGTCAACGCGGGGTGACCGAGCGCGTCGCTGCCGCCCGGGCGGCCCGGCCCTGAGCCATACGCGCGTCCTGCGAGTCGATCCGCTGGCGCCCGATCCCGACGCCATCGCGGGAGCCGCTCACGTCATCGCCTCAGGCGGCGTGGTCGCGTTCCCGACCGAAACGTTCTACGGCCTGGGGGTGCAGGCCCTCGATGCCGTTGCCGTTCGACGGCTCTTCGCGCTGAAGGGCCGCCCGGAATCGCGCCCCTTCCTCGTCCTGGTCGATGATCCGGCGCGCATCGAGGACTTCGCGGTGACTGGAGCCGCCGCGCGTGAGCTGATGCGCCGGCACTGGCCCGGCGCGTTGACGCTCGTGCTCACGGCGCGCCGCAGTGTTCCGGTCGAGCTCACCGCCGGCACGGGGACGGTCGGCGTGCGCCAGCCCGCGCATGCCGTGGCGCGCGCGCTCGCGGCGGCGCTCGGCGCACCGGTGACGGCGCCCAGCGCGAATCGGACCGGTGAGGCGTCCCCGACCACCGCGGCCGAGGTCCTGCGCGTCTTCGACGGCCGCGTCGAGCTCGTACTCGACGGCGGGGCGACGCCGGGCGGACTCCCGTCGACCGTGCTCGACGTCACCGTCGATCCGCCGCGCGTCTTACGCGAGGGCGCAGTGCGGGTGTGAGGATTACCGGCGTCGTCCAGGCGGGCGGCAGGTCGGCCCGCATGGGCGGCGAGCCGAAAGCGCTCATCGAGCTGGGGGGACGCCGCATCGTGGAGCATGTTGTCGCGGCGCTCGCCCCGATCGTGGATGATGTGCTCGTGGTGACGAACACGCCCGAGCTCTATGCCTTCCTGGGTGTGCCGATGGTCGGCGACGTGTTTCCCGATCACGGATCGCTCGGGGGCATCTATTCGGGGCTCCTGGCCGCCTCCGGCGGCGCCGCGTTCACCGTCGCGTGCGACATGCCGTTCCTGCGCGCGGACGTCGTTCGCCTCGTCGTGGAGCGGGCCGGGGAGGCGGACGTGGTGATCCCGCGCTTCGGCGCGCAGCTCGAGACGATGCACGCCAGCTACGCAAAGGCGTGCCTGCCGCACATCGAGGCGCGGCTTCGCGCGGGACGTCTGAAAATCGTGGGCTTCTTCGAGGACGTGCGGGTGATGGAGATTCCCGAGTCGGCCGTGAGGCAACTCGCGGATCCCGCCGTCGTCTTCATGAACGTGAACACGCCCGACGAGCTGGCCCGCGCTCGCGACCTCGCGCGGGAGTAACGTGGCGCGCCTTCGTCCGGCGGCGATCGTCCACTACCACGAGGTGAGCCTCAAGCGCGGCAACCGCCCGCTTTTCCTTCGGCATCTCGCGCGGAACCTCGAGCGTGCGACCTCCGACGTCGGCCCGGTGCGGCTCCGCCAGCTTTCCGGACGGATCCTGCTCGAGCTCGACCGCAACGAGACCCCCGAACTGGTCCGCGACCGGATCGCGCACGTGTGCGGCGTGGCCAGCGTCGCGCTCGCCTACCGCGTGGCGTCGACGCTCGAGGCCATGAAGGACGTCATC
>JBGOTH010000121.1:0-7500 GCA_041476345.1 Methylomirabilia bacterium | reverse complement strand
CTCGATCTCGCCGTTCATCCGCAGCATGCCTTCTTCGCCGAGATCGTCGTTGGTCAGCCACAGGCGCTGACCGTGCACGGTGAAGCCGCGCGGCACCACCATCTGGAAGTCGGCCTCGCACGTGGTGTTGGTGGACGGCACCATCAATCCGATCCGTTTTCTCGACGCCATCCGGTCCTCCTCAGCTTTGCGCTAGTCTAAGGCATGGCGTTCGACGGTTACCATCTCCGCGACGTTCCCGCGCCCGATCCCGAGCTCACGCAGGTCGGGCCCAGCACGCCCGGTGGTGAGTATCTCCGGCGGTTCTGGCAGCCCGTCGCATTCGCGCGCGATCTCACGATGACGCCGCGTCGCGTGCGCATCATGGGTGAAGACCTCGTCGTGTTCCGTGACCGGAGCGGCCGCGTCGGGCTGCTCCATCTGCACTGCGCGCATCGCGGGACGTCGCTGGAGTACGGCATTCCCGTCGAGCGCGGCATCCGCTGCTGCTATCACGGCTGGGTCTACGACGTGGACGGGCGCTGCCTGGAGACGCCGGGCGAGCCGCGCGGCAGCCGGCTCCACGAGCGTGTGGTGCAGGGCGCCTATCCGACGCTCGAGTTCTCGGGGCTCGTGTTCGCGTACATGGGACCGCCGGATCGGCGCCCAGCGTTTCCGCTTTACGACAGCTTCGAGGTGCCGGGCCACACGCTGATGCCTGCCGCGCAATTCGTGCTTCCGTGCAATTGGCTCCAGGTGAAGGACAACAGCATGGACCCGGTGCACACCGCGTTCCTGCACGCGCTCAGCAGCGGCTATCAGTTCACGGAAGCGTTCGGCGTCGTCCCGGAGCTCGACTGGCAGACGACCGAGGCCGGCATGGTTTACATCGCCACGCGCCGAGTCGGAGATCTCGTGTGGGTGCGCGTGTGCGACTTCATGCCGCCGAACGTCCATCAGTTCACGCGCGAGATCGAAGAAGCAACCGTCGCGAAGCCGGCGAGCCGCCCCGTCATCATCCGCTGGGCCGTGCCGAACGACGACACGCACACGACGAACTTCGAATTGGCGCAGGTCGATCCCGCGTGGGGCCTCACGCCGGCGCAGGTGGCGGCGCCGGGCTTCGGCCAATCGGACGACCGTCCCTACGACGAGCGGCAGCGCTTCCCCGCGGATTTCGACGCGCAGTCGAGCCAGCGGCCGATTGCCGTGCACGCGCTCGAGCATCTCGCGTCGAGCGATCGCGGGGTCATCATGCTGCGGAAGATCGTGCGCGACGGCATTCGCGCGGTCGCCGACGGCAAGGACCCGTGGGGCACGCAGTGGCGCGAGGGGGCGATCATCAAGACGTTCACCCAGGACGTCGTGTTCAGGATCCCAGCGGCGCCGGACCCGGAGGCGGACCGGCGCTTGTTGCGCACGACGGGACGTTCAGTGGTCGGGGCCGGCGCCGAGGGCCAGCGGATGTAGAACGTCGATCGCCCACCCGACGTCGAGCCGTTCTCCGAGCCAACTCGGCGTGATCGTGTGTGAGGCGACATTCACTCCATGCGCGGCGTTCGCTTCGCGTAGCGCGCCTACCGGATCGCCAGGCACCGTCGGCGAATCGGGGACGTCAGGCAGGCACCGCCCATCCGGCCGACGAAACACCAGTGTGCTATCCGCCTCTTTCTCGATCTGAAACCCCTCCTCATGCACTGCGCGGTGATGCCGGCGACATAGCATCGCGAGGTTCGACAGTTTTGTGAGGCCACCACGCGCCCAGTGACGAATGTGATGCCCCTCGGCGACACGAACCCCACACCCGGGGAACCGACAGCCGTGGTCTCGATGCTGTAGCGCTCGCCGCAGCGCCGGAGGAATCGTCCGGGTGCGCGCTCCGATCTCCACGATCCGGCCGTCGGCGTCGTGACGCATCACCACGCGGCCGGCATCACACGCCAGGCGCTGGGACGTTTCCGCGGGAACGCGCGCGCCGTCTTCGAGGACCGATTGGCCCGGGTGATCGGCGTCCACAAGGACGCCGGCATCGACGTGGACTACCACTTGATAGCGTTCGCCCGGGGCGCCCGGGTCGATCTCGTGATGCAGCGCCGACTCGGCAAGCAATGCGAGGGCGTCGGCCTGCTGCTGCGGCAGCGTCGGCGCGCCGTCGGCCGCCGTAGCCTTCCGATACAGCGTCGCGCGTGCTGCATCCAGCGCGCGCATGAGCAGCGCGCCCGCTTCCGGCGTGAGACGCCCGCGGATGACGACGGTGCCGTCCTCGTCCTGGTGCACGTGAAGCGCGCGGCTTGCGTCCTGGCGCGCGGCGTCGCGAAGCTCCGCCCGGCGATCCACCTGCCGCCAGCCCCGCACGATTCGTTCGACGTGCTCGGCGGTGCCAGCTCGAGCGACGGCAAGTAGCCGCTCCTCGGTCTCGGGCGTGGCGACGCGCGTCACGGCCCGTACCTTGGCGTACGAGATCTGTCCGCGCCCGAGTGCCTCCCGCAAGCGGGGCAGCGCCCCGAGCGCACGGGCCACTCGCACGCGCTCGCGCGCCGCTCCGGCATCGAGGCCCACGCGCCAGCTCAGCCACGCGGCGCACGACCGGAACCCGGTATTCCATCCCTCGCGCGCGTCGAACTCGCGGATACGGTCGAGCAACCGCGCGGTCGCCGCCTCGAGATGCGCCGAAAGCTCCGCGATCTCATCGCCCAGGTGATCCAGCTCCGACTGCGTTTCCATGCCGATCTCCTCCACTGAGATCGACTCTATGCCCCGAATCCGGAGCCATCTGAGGGGCGCCAGGAGCGACGATCGGACGCGCCTCCTGGATTTTTTCGATTCACCCACCCGAACGTGCGGCAGCGCGGGTGGCGGCCATGCGCAAAGCGCATTTACTGATCGATACGCCGCCGCGAGAGAGGCGGCTCGAAAAATCTGTCAAGCGGCAATCTATCAGTCGAACCTCGACATCAAGACAGGCGAGCCGATCCCGGCTGATGACCGGCGGATGATCTACCAGCTCGCCAACATGCTCTGGCACAGCGACAGCCCGTTCAAGCCGGTGCCGTCGCTGGTGATCGTGCACGACTTCGCGCTCCTGAAGGAGCTACCGGCAGGAGTGGCGCGTCGGCGATCTGGCCGTGTGGGACAACCGCTGCGTGCTGCATCGCGCGACGCCGTTCGACGCGACGCGCCACCAGCACCTGATGCAGCGCACGACGATCGGCGGCGATCCGACCGAACCGCTCGCGTAAGGCGCCCGCGCCGTGCGCTAATTAGAGCGTGCCTGCCCGTCGCGCAGCGCGGCCGTAGACCCATTCGAAGACCGGTGACGTCATCAGCGTCGTCACGATGGCCATCAGCACCAGCACCGAGAACAGCGCCGGCTGGATGATCCCGCGCTGCAGGCCGATGTTCACGACGATCAGCTCCATGAGGCCGCGGGCGTTCATGAGGGTCCCGATGGCCATTGCCGTGCGGTGATCTTCACCCGCCCAGCGTGCGGCCGCCCAGCACGCCACGCCTTTGCCCACACAGGCCGCGACGATCACGCAGAGCGCGATGACGAACATCTGCGCGTTGTCCACCATGTCGAGACGCGTGTTGATGCCGGAGAACGTGAAGAACATCGGGAGCAGGAACACGACGGCAAACGGCTCGAGCTGGCGTGTCAGCTCCTGCGTGAGGCGTCCGCGCGGCATCGCGGCGCCGAGCACGAAGCCGCCGAAGATGGTGTGGATGCCGATCGCGTCCGTGACCCACCCGGCCAGCATGAAGAGCGTCAGGACGATGCCGAGATGCGTCGGCGTCAGCGCGCCCGCGCGCTCCACCGCGGCGCCGAGCCTCGCGAGCAGACGCCGGCCGATCGTCAGCACGCCGAGCACGTAGAGCGCCCCGCCCCCGATCGTCGTGATCGCGACGATGGCGCCGCCGCCGAAGCTCGCGACCACGACGGCGAGCACGCACCACGCGGCGGCATCGTCGATGCACCCGGCCGCGAGCGCGAGAGTGCCGAGCGCGGAGCCGGTGAGGCCCCGCTCGTAGATGATCCGCGCGAGCATCGGGAACGCGGTGATCGACATGGCCGCGCCGAGGAAGAGCACGGCCTGCCACGCCGTCGCCTTGTCCGAGAAGAGACCGGGCACCCGCACGAGCCAGAGCGCGAGCGCGGCGCCGAGCGCGAAGGGCATCAGCATTCCGGAGAGCGAGACCACGAGCGCGTGCTGCAGCCGGCTCTGGAGGACCGTGGTCTTGAACTCGACGCCGACGAGGAACATGTAGAGCCCCACGCCGAGCTGCGCGCCGACGTACAGGATCCTGAGCGAATCCTTCGGAAAGATCGCGGCCTGGAGATCGGGGAAGATCAGCCCGAAGAGCGATGGGCCCAGCATCACGCCGGCCACCATTTCTCCGACGACCTGCGGCTGTCCGAAGCGGCGCGCGATCAGGCCGACCGCGCGGCAGACGGCGAGGATCACGGACATCTCGAGGAAGAACGCGACGGAGAGCTGGGCGGCGGTCATCGGCGGCTAGAACCAATTGACTTTGTCGACCACGTTTCTCAGCGCCTGCCCCGCCAGGAAGCGACGACCGTTGTCGAGGATGATCTCGAAACGGCGCTCGTCGAGATACGGCCCGTGGCCCGCGGTGTGCGGCGTGATGAGCACGCCGGGCATCGTCCACAGCGGGTGATCGGCGGGCAGCGGCTCCTGCTCGAAGACATCGAGGCCGGCGCCCGCGATCTCGCCTGCGCGCAGCGCCGCGACGAGATCGTCGAGCCGCGTCGTCATCCCGCGCCCGATGTTGATGAAGAACCCCGTGCGCTTCATGCGCTGAAAGCGTGCGCGGTGCATGAAGCCCTCGGTAGCCGGCGTGTGGGGCACCGTGAGGACGACGAAGTCCGCGAGCGGCAGGAGCGAGTCGAGCGCCTCCGGCCCGTCGAGCTTCAGCACGCCGGGCGGCGCGTCGCGGCGCCGCGCGTCCACGGCCATCACGTGGACGCCGAAGGCGGCCATCATGCGCGCCGCTTCCGACCCGATCCCGCCGGCGCCGACGATCAGGGCGGTGGCGTCGGGCAGGTGAATCACGCCACTCGCGTCGCCGGACTCCTTCTTCCACTCGCGGCGCATCTGCTGCGGGAAGTACGTGTGGAAGCCGCGCGCGAACGCCAGCACGAACGCCATGATGTGGGCGCCGATGATGTCGTTGTAGATCTCGCGGAAGTTCGTGACGACGACGGGATGCGCGATCAGCGCCGGCGTGTAATAGCCGGCGGGCGGCGCGGCCTGCGGCGCCTGCAGCCAGCGCAGCCGCGCGGCCTTGCCGAGCAGCGCGTCCGAGATCGTGCCGTAGGCGGCGTCGGCCGTCTCGACGGCGCGGGCGGCGTCGCTCACCGTTTCGGCGACGACGATCGACAGGGTGGGGAGCGTTTCCGCGAGGCGCGCGGCCCACGCGCGCGTCTTCGCGCTTTGCGGCGGCAGCATCAGGAGAGTCGTTGGCATTTGCCATTGTGTATCATGCGCGATGCCGCGTATCCATGGGCGGAGGAGGGCGAGCGTGAGCGAGTGGCAGCCGAGCCAGCGGTACCCGGACCCGTCGGTCGTCGTCGTCGATCAGAGCTTCGCACGCTACAAGCTCAACCTCGCCAAGGTCGAGCGGCTGGCGACCGGATTCCGCTGGGCCGAGGGCCCGGTGTGGTTCGGCGACCTGCGCTGCCTGCTGTGGAGCGACATCCCGAACAACCGCATCATGCGCTGGGACGAGGAAACCGGACAGACGAGTGTCTTCCGCAAACCGTCGAACTTCGCTAACGGCAACACGCGGGACCGGCAGGGGCGGCTCGTCACGTGCCTTCACGGCGGCCGGAGCGTGGTCCGCACCGAGCACGACGGCACGATCACGACGATCGCCGATCGTTACGACGGCAAGCCATTGAACTCGCCGAACGACGTCGTCGTAAAGTCCGACGGCTCCATCTGGTTCTCGGATCCGCCGTTCGGCATCCTTGGTTACTACGAGGGCTACAAGCACGAGCCCGAAGGCTCGGTCACGAGCGTGTACCGGGTGGACGGCGCGACCGGCGCGCTCACCGTGGTGGCCGATGACGTCAACGGCCCGAACGGGCTCGCGTTCTCACCGGACGAATCGAAGTTGTACGTCGTCGAGTCGCGGGCGAATCCCCGGACGATCATCGGCTACGACGTCATCGGGGGCACCAAGCTCACGAACAAGCGCAAAGTCATCGACGCGGGGCCGAGCGGCACGCCCGACGGCTTCCGTGTCGACGTCGACGGCAATCTGTGGTGCGGCTGGGGTCTGGGCGAGGCGGGGCTCGACGGCGTGCACGTCTTCAACGCCGACGGCAAGCGGATCGGCCGTATCGACCTTCCGGAGCGCGCCGCGAACGTCTGCTTCGGCGGCCTTTACCGCAATCGTCTCTTCATGGCCGCGAGCACGTCGGTGTACGCGCTCTACGTGAACACGCAGGGCGTCGCCGGCGGCTGAGGCAAGCGTCGCCCCCGCGACGAACTGGCTACACGCCGCCGGTGACGTCGATGGTGACGCCCGTCACGAAATCGGCGTCGCGTGACGCCAGGAAGCAGATGACGCGCGCCTGATCGATGGCCTTGGCCACGCGACGGAGCGGGGTGCGATCGATTTCCTGCTGCTGCTGCTCCGCCGTGCGCTTGTCCCAATGCGGTTGGAGGCGCTCTGTTAGCGTGAGGCTCGGCGCGATCGCGTTCACGTTGATGCCGGACGGGCCGAGCTCGCGTCCGAGCTTTTTCGTGAACGCGATGATGCCGCCCTTGGCGGTCGAATAGGCGCTGCTGCTCGTGTCGCTGATGCCGCGTCCGGCGATCGACGCCAGGTTGATGATCTTGCCGCTGCGCTGCGCCTTCATGACCGGGACGACGGCGTGCGTGAAGAGGAATGTGCCGTCGAGGTTGAACGTGAGGAGCTTCTGCCACTCGGCGAAGGTCAGCTCGTCCACCGGCGCCGCCGGCTTCGGGATGACGGTGCTGCCGCCCACCGCGTTGACGAGAATGTCGATGCGCCGGTGATCGCGCACGACCCCGTCGACGATCGTCTGCACTTGCGCGGGGTCGAGCGCGTTGCCGACGACGCCGTGCGCGCGGCCGCCCGCGTCGCGGATCGACGCCGTGAGCTTGTCGAGGCGGCCCTGGTCGGTGTCGACCCCGACCACGATGCCGCCCTCCGCGCCGATGATCTCGGCCGTCGCCTTGCCGATCCCGCTCGCCGCCGCCGTGATGAGGGCCACCTGGTCCTTGAATCGCATGGCTACGCCTTCTTCTTTTCGCGCGCTTCCACCGGGAAGCCCGCGTTCTTCCAGCCCGTGAAGCCGCCGTCCATCTCGTAGACGTTCTCGAGGCCCATCTGCTGCGCGGTGTCGGCGGCGAGCGCCGAGCGCCACGCGGCGTTGCAGAAGAAGACGAACTCCTTGCCGGTCGCGAAGACGGGCTTGTGGTACGGGCTGGCGGGGTCGAGCCAGAACTCGAGCATTCCGCGCGGGCAGTG
>JBGOTH010000120.1:0-7501 GCA_041476345.1 Methylomirabilia bacterium | reverse complement strand
GCTTCGAGCGACTTGAGCCCGATGAAGAGCGCGAGGAGGCTGAAATTCACGTAGTAGATGACGTCCTTGGTGTCGAAGATACCCTTCGCAAACGTGTCGTAGTGCTCGATGATCGAGAGCTCGCTGAGCACGGCCTTCCACACCCCGCCGGCCGCGTCCGCGCTCCAGCCGATGACCCAGAACATGAGCAGCGTGACGAAGGTCACGGTGCCGGCCATGATCTGGTTTTCGAAGAAGGACGAGATGCAGATGCCCACCGCGATGAACGTGGCGCCCATCAGGAGGAGCCCGACGTACCCGGTGAGGAGCGGTCCCCACTCGATCCGCGCGAAGTACGCCACGATGCCCGGATAGAGCAGCGTCAGCACGAGCATCCACGCGTAGAGCACCAGCGCCGCGAAGTACTTGCCGAGGAGGACCGCGCCGTCGCGCACCGGATAGGTGAGCAGCAGCTCGATCGTGCCCGATCGCCGCTCCTCCGCGAAGAGGCGCATGGTGACCAGCGGCATGAGCAGCAGCAGGATCACGCTCATGTTCGAGAAAAGCGGCCGCAACACGCTGTCGGTGACGTTGAGGTCGCGCCCCATCTGCGGGTTCATGGCGGACTGCATCGAGGCCATCGTGTAGAAGGCGAAGATCGAGTAGAAGAAGTAGCCCGCGACGAGAAGGAAGCAGAAGACGACGCCGTACGCCACGGGCGTCGTGAAGTAGAGGCGTAGCTCCTTCTTCATGATCGGCCACAGCTTCACGATGCCGTCTCCTCGCCTGCCACGATGCGGATGAAGACTTCCTCGAGCGTCATGCCGATGCGCCGCAGCTCGAGCAGGCGCCACCGCCGGTCGGTGGCGAGCTGGGAGATCTCGCCCCGCACGTCGCGGTCGCGCGCCGCCTCGATGGCGAAGGCGGATGCGCCGTCGCCGGTGACGACGTCACGCACGTCGAGCACGCCGGGGATCGTGGCGAGCGCCTCGCGCACCGCGGCGCCGGGCGCAGCGATCTCGACCTGCACGCGGCTGTTCGGGAAGAACTGCTCGACGAGCGTGTCGATCGGCCCCTGCGCCACGATGGCGCCCTTGTTGATGATGATCACGCCGCCGCACACCATCGAGACCTCGGGGAGGATGTGCGTCGAGAGGATCACGGTGTGCTCCCCGGCCAGCGACTTGATCAGCGCGCGGATCTCCGTGATCTGTTGCGGGTCGAGCCCGATGGTCGGCTCGTCGAGGATCAGCACGTCGGGGTCGTTGACGATCGCCTGCGCGAGCCCGACCCGCTGCCGGTAGCCCTTCGAGAGCCGGCCGATGAGCCGGTTCTGCACATCCCCGATGATGCACTTGTCCATCGCGTCGGCCACGCGCTGCTTGCGGGTCGCGCGAGGCACGCCCTTGATCTCGGCGACGAAGTCCAGATACGCGCCGACGCGCATGTCCGTGTAGAGCGGCACGTTCTCCGGCAGGTACCCGATGCGCTTCCGAACCTCCATCGACTGGGAGAAGACGTCGTACCCGGCGACGCGCGCGGTGCCGGCGCTCGCCGGCATGAAGCAGGAGAGGATGCGCATCGTCGTGGACTTGCCGGCCCCGTTGGGCCCGAGAAAGCCGACGATCTGGCCCTTGGGCACGTCGAACGTGACGTCGCGGATGGCCGTGAAGGCGCCGTAGTGCTTGGTGAGTCCTTGAACTTCGATCATAGGGAACGACCCGACAGTGGATTATACACGCGCCGGGTCGCCCTCCACCGTCGTGGCCGCCGACAGCCAGTCCGGGACCGCGATCATCCTGCTGGTCTCGGCCTCCCAGCACGCGTGGAGCGTCGAGCCGGTCGCCACACGCTCGCCCGCCTCGTTGAGGATCTCGTACGCGAAGCGAAAGCTCGCGCGCTTGCGCTCGCTGATCCAGCAGCGCACATCCAGCATCTCGTCGAGGCGCGCCGGCCTCACGTAGCGCACGACCGCCTCGACCACCGGGAGATGCACCTTCCGGTCGACGTCGGACATCGCGAGCCCGTGCTGGCGCAAGTACTCCACCCGCCCCACCTCGAAGTAGGTCAGGTAGTTGCCGTAGTACACGACCTTCATGCAATCCGTGTCCTTGTAGCGGACGCGGATCTTACAGGTACTGGCCATAGCGGATCTTCTCCACGACCCCGCGCACGCGCCGGTAGACCTCGATGGCGGCGAGGAGATCCTCGGTGGTGACGACCGAGGCGCGGGCGCCGCCCGCACTGCCGTGAACCTTCGCCTCCAGCGCGCGCTGGAGGATGTCAGAGATGTTGCCGCCGCTCATCCCGCCCATCAGGGGCAGCACCGTGGTGTAGTCGACCTCGCCGAAGAGCGGTCGACCCGCATTGCGCTCGAGCTTGGCGCGCTGGAGGTCGAGAATCTCCTGCTGGTCGGCGGGTTCGGGCAGCACGACCTCCACGAGGTGATCGAGCCGACCCGGTGCGACGAGCGAAGGATCGATCACGTCGGTCCGGGCCGTCGACGCGACGACGAGCACGCGGGCGGATCCGGCATCCACCGCGTCGAGCTTCTCGCAGAGTGCCGCCACCAGGCGGGCGCTCGCCTCGCGCGCCTGGGGCGGCGGCAGCAAGTGGTCGAGCGAGAGCGCGTCCGCCTCTTCGAGGAAGAGCACGCCCGGCTTCTCGTCGATGGCGATGCGCAGCGCCTCTTGAAGGATCTCGCCGGTGTTCGCGCCGAACTTCGACGTGAGGTTCAGGAGCTTCAGGTGATAGAAGATCGCCGCGCCCGACGTCGCGAGGGCGCGGGCGAGCGTGGTCTTCCCGCTGCCGGGCGGACCGTAGAGCAGAATGCCCTTCGGCGGGGTGATGCCCCACTCCTGGTAGAGCTCCGGGTGCGTCAGCGCGTTGGCGAAGCCGCGCAGCGCCACCTTGGCCTGCGACACGCCGCCGACTTCGTCGAACGACACATCCGGCCGGATGCGCGTCTCGATCCGGCCGGTGAGATCGCCGTACTTGTCCCCGAGCTTCGCGAAGACGTCGTCCAGACGGCGCTGCAGGGCCCACTGGAGATCGTCGACGTCCTTGGCCGGCATGGTCCGATGATCGCACACGTCACGGCGACGGCGTGGACGGCTGCTCGAGGCCGGTGCTCACGAGCGAGCCGATCACGACGAGACCCGTCAGCACGGTCCACATGAGCGCATAGCCGAGCGTGTGCGCGAACCAGCCGAACGCGAAGGCGCCGCCCGCGTGCCCACAGAGGAAGACCGCGCTGAAGACGCCGATGACGGCGCCGCGCCGGGCGGGCGGCGCGTCGTCGGCCACGAGCGCCGCCAGCGCGGGATACAGAAACCCGTGGGCGGCCCCGGCCAGGAGCCCGGTGAGCGCGACCACCGCGAGCGTGGGGACGAAGAGGTGCCGGCTCTCCGCGAACCCGGTGGCGGCGAGGATCGCGGATGCCGCGGCCAGGATGAACATCGACGGCACGATCACCGCGCGGGGCCCCAGCGTATCGATGAGACGGCCGCCGCCGATACGGATCCCGATGGCCGCGAGCGCGTAGCCCGTATAGAAGAGCGCGATGGTGCGAACGCCGAGCTCATCCGCGAACGTCGGCAGGAAGGTATACAGCGTCCCGGTGGCGAGGCCGAAGAAGAACGCGACCGCCATGTGGCGGCGGAACACGTCCGCGAGGCTCTCGCGCATCCATTGGAAGCCGCGCACGAATCGCACGTCCGTCCGCTGCGCCTCGCGGGTCCGCCACGCGAGCCACGCCGCCACGAACACGACGAGGCCGCTGGCCGTGAACAGGGCGTGAAAACCCCAGCGCCGGACCAGCCATTCGCCCACCAGCGGCGCGAGCGCCGTCGACGCGAAGCCGGAGATACCGTAAATGCCGAGCGCCATCCCGCGCCGCGCCGGCTCGATCAGATCGATGACGTAGGAGAAGTTCGCCACGAAAAAGGCGGAGAAGCCGAGCCCCTGGAGAACGCGCACGACGACGAGGAGCGGCACGCTGTCGGCGATCGCGGCGATGACCGTCGCCGCGAGCACGCAGCCGATCCCGGCGAGCATGAAGGGCCGGCGGCCGAGCGCATCGACCCACGGCCCCAGCAACGGTTGAACGACGATGCCAACCGCGCTGTAGACGCCCATCACGAGGCCGATCTCGACCTCGGTGCCACCGAGCTGCTTGACGTAGAGGGGCAGCAGGACGTACCCGTTCTGGCTCGAGAAGAAGAAAAAGTTGGTCAGCGTGGCCCGGAGGAACGCCCTGTTCGCTAAGATAGCCAGCACACACGATTATCGCATGACGATCCGATGACGACCGGTCCCGCCCCCGCTTCTTCGGACACCATCCTGCGGCGCAGCGTGTCCGGCGGGGGCGACACACGCGAAACAGTTGACGGCCAAGGGCCGTCAAGGTTCAGCGTCACGCTGGACAGGCGCTTCCAGGGGCTCCCCGACACCGCGCACGGCGGCACCGTGCTCGCGCTATTCGACGCGATCGCCGGTGGTACCGGACCGCGTCTCGTGAGCGGCGTCTATCGCCGTCGCGTGCCTCTCGCGACGCCGCTCCAACTCGCGATCCGCCGCGACGCAGCCGGGATGCATTTCGCGTTGACCGATGGCGCGACGGCGCTCGTCGACGGGCGCGTCGCGGTCGGTAGTGGTGGAGCAGAATCGGCGGAGAGCGCGGGCGGAGGCGCGGGGGGCGTTGTCGAGTCCGCCTCGTCCCTCAAGCAATCCGTGCTTGCCGTTCGGATTGCGGAGGGACGGGGCGGCTCGACAACGCCCCCCGCACCTCCGCGCGTGCCCGCGGCTGACACTGCGCTACCGCTTCCGATTTCGCGCACGTGCTTCGCCTGTGGCACCGAGAATCCGCTCGGGCTGCGTGTTCGGCTCGCGATCGACGACGCGAGCGTCCGTGGGGCATGGACAGCACGAGAGAATTTTCGGGGCGCCGACGGCAACGTCGCGTCGATCGCCATCACCACCCTGCTCGACGAAGCCGCGTTCTGGCTCGGCGCCGCGGCGTCCGGCGAATCAGGAATGACGACCGACCTTCGCGTGAAGCTCTATCGTGCGGCACCGCTCGGCCACACCATCACCGTCGCCGGCGCGCGCGCGAGCGTGCGCGCTCACCGCGACGATCCGCGCTACTGGGATACCGACGTCGCCGCATGGAGCGAGGACGGCGCGCTGGTCGCGAGTGCCACGATCACCTTCGTCGCCGTCCGCGGCGCCGCGCGCAAGCTCGTAGCCGGTCTTCTCGCCGTCAACCCGCCCGAGGTCATCCGGACGATCTTCCCCGCCTATGCCCGCTGATCCACGGGTCCTGCGGCGGCGCTGGATCATCTACGGCGTCGCGGCGTCGATCTACTTCTTCTCCTACGTGCACCGGGTCGCGCCCGGCGCGGTGGCGGCGGACCTCATGCGCGCGTTCTCGATCACCGCGGCCACGCTCGGGAGCCTGTCGGCGATCTACCCGTACATGTTCGTGCTCATGGCGCTCGTGGCCGGAAGCCTCGTCGACACGCTTGGGCCGCGCTGGACCCTCACGGCCGGCGGCCTCACGATGGCCGCCGGCGCCGTGGTGTTCGGCACGGCGCCGGTGTTCGCCGCGGCGTTCGCGGGCCGGCTGCTCGTCGGGCTCGGCGCTTCCGTGCTGCTCATCGCGTGGCTGACGCTCCTCGCCGAATGGTTCCGGCCGGACGAGTTCGCGATGGTGTCCGGCTCCACCCAGGTCGTCGGCAACGTGGCTGCGCTGATGGCCGCGACGCCACTCGCCCTCGTCGTCGAGGCGCTCGGATGGCGGCAGACCTTCGTGGTCATCGGCGTCGCCAACGCGCTCCTCGCCGGCCTGGGTGCCCTCGTCATTCGCGACCGGCCGGAGGCCATGGGTCTGCCCGCCCTGAATCCTCACTCCCCGCGTGCCGGCTCGCTGGCCGACGTGCTGCGCGGCATCGCGACGGTCGTCGGCAACGCGCGCACGTGGCCGCCCGTGCTCGCCACCGCGGGCGTCTACGCGACCCAGATCGCGTTGCTCGGGCTTTGGGGGGTGCCGTACCTCATGCAGGTCTACGGCTTCGATCGGCTGCGCGCGGCGAACACCGTGTCGTTCATCGCGATCGGCACGATCGTCGGATCTCCGCTCGTGGGATGGCTCTCGGACCGCTGGCTCGTGCGCCGTCGCCTGCCCTATCTCGTATCGACGGCGATCTACGTCGCGTGCTGGCTGCCGCTCGCGCTCCCCGGGCTCAGGCCCCCGCCGGCGCTGCTGGGGCCGCTCTTCTTTCTCGCGGGTCTCTCGGCGTCCGGCTTCGTGCTCGTGTGGGCGTGTGCCCGTGAGGTGAACGATCCGGACCGTGTCGGCATCGTGATGGGATTCGTCAACCTTCCGATCTTCCTCGGGTTCGCGCTCATCCAGTGGCTGATGGGCGTCCTGCTCGACGCGCACGGGCAGGGCCTCGCCAGCCTCGGCGTGCGCCTGTATCCGCCCGCGGCGTACGAAGCGGCGTTCACGCTGTGTCTCGGCGTCGCGATCGCCGCGTTCGTCGCGGCCACGCTGGTCACGGAGACGCGCTGCCGGAATGTGTGGAGCTCCTAGTCTAGCCGGCGGCTAACTCCCCGGCTCCGCCCGGCCGCGATAGCCGGATAGTCCGACGAGCACGCTCATCAGTCCCGGGAAGTGACGCGACAGGAATACGAGCGCCTTGCCGTGGCCGGTGATCACGGCCTCGCGCCGGCGACGCTCGATCGCGGTGACGATCTTTCGCGCGGCCGCCTCCGCCGGCATGCGCAGCCACGCCGGCACGGCATCGCGCGTGCCCGTTCGGAGCGCACCCTGGTTGTCGACGAGGCGGATCTCGCTCTCCACGAACCCGGGGCTGATCAGCGTGACGGCGACGCCGCTGCGCCTCACCTCGGGGCGGAGCGCCTCGGCGAGCGCGCGCACCGCGAACTTGCTCATCGCGTACGCCGAGCTGCCCGGCGCCGACACGTGGCCGCTCACCGAACCGATGATGGCGAAGCGTCCACGCGTCTGTCTGAGATCGGGGAGCGTGGCGTAGAGCGTCCGCAGCACGCCGAACACGTTGGTCTCGAACTGCCGGCGATAGTCGTCCACTGAGAGGCGCTCGACGGGCCCGACCACGCCGAAGCCCGCGTTGGCCACGACGACATCGATACGGCCGAACGCCTCCCGCGTGCGCGCGGCGGCGGCTTCGAGGTCACCGTCACGGGTGACGTCGCAGGCGACCACGAGCGCTTTGCGACCACGCACCCGGATGACGGCCGCGAGCGCTTCGAGGCGATCGGTCCTGCGCGCCGCGAGGACCACGTCCGCGCCGCGGCGCGCGAACTCCGTCGCGAGCGCGGCGCCGATGCCCGAGGAGGCGCCGGTGATGAAGACGACGCGGCTCACGTTGGGTCTCCTTTGGTCCAGCTCGTCCAATCGTCGGGTTGGTACCCGATGCTCACGCGCCGATCGACGCGCACGAGCGGGGTCCTCAGCAAGCGGGGCTCGAGCAGCGCGCGC
>JBGOTH010000119.1:0-7517 GCA_041476345.1 Methylomirabilia bacterium | reverse complement strand
TCGAGAAATCGATCGCCATGGCGTACGTGGAGACGCCGCTCGCGGCCGTCGGCACCGCCATCGACGTCGAGATTCGTGGCCAGGCGCGCCCCGCCCATGTCGTGAAGACTCCATTCCATCCCTCGCACGTGAAGCGCTGACTTGGATCATTCATGAGCGGGGCCGAGGGTGTGCCGGCGACATCCGCAGCCGCTTCGGCGAGGACGGGAGGCCGTCCACCCCGGCCCGCCGCCCTCACCTCGGCGAGGACAGGAGGCGGCACACTCCCGGCCCCGCTCATGAATAATCCAGGCTGACGCAGAGGAGAGTCGATGGCGAACGTTCCCGGCGACCTGCGATACACGAAGGATCACGAATGGGCGAAGCCCGACGGCACGCGGTACCGGATCGGCATCACCGCCTACGCCCAGGAGCAGCTCGGCGACGTCGTTTTCGTCGAGCTCCCGAAGGTGGGCACGAAGGTGACGGCCACGCAGGCGTTCGGCGTGGTCGAGTCCGTGAAGGCCGTGTCGGATCTCTTCGCCCCGCTCTCGGGTGAGATCGTCGAGATCAACACGGCGCTGCCGAATGCGCCGCAGCGCGTGAACCAGGACCCGTACGGGCAAGGCTGGATGATCGTCATCGCGCCGTCGAAGGCCGGCGAGTGGGACGCGCTGCTCACGGCGCCCCAGTACGAGCAGCTCCTCCTCAGCGAAGCGCATTGATGCGCTACCTGTCGAACACCGGCCCCGAGCAGCGCGCGATGCTCGACGTCATCGGCGCGGCGTCGATCGAAGCGCTGCTCACTCGCGTGCCGGCCAAGGCGCGGCTCGCGCGCCCGCTCGCGCTCCCGGCGGCCGCCGCGGAGATGGATCTCGTCCGCGAGATGCGCGCGCTGGCCGCGGTGAACGCGGATGCGGAGAGCTACACGTGCTTCCTGGGAGGCGGCGCGTACGATCACTTCAGCCCGACCGTGATCGACCACATGATCCTGCGCGGCGAGTTCTTCACCGCGTACACGCCGTATCAGCCGGAAGCCAGCCAGGGCACGCTGCGCACGATCTACGAGTACCAGACGATGATCGCGGAGCTCACCGGGATGGACGTCGCGAACGCGTCGCTCTACGACGGCGGCTCCTCGCTGGCGGAAGCGGCGCTGATGGCGGCCAACGTGACGGGGCGCACGGAGATCGTGCTCGCGGCCGGCGTGAACCCGTTGTACCGCCACGTGACCGCGACGTACTGCCAGGGCCCGGGCGTGAAGCTCCGGACGGTGCCGGCGCCGGGCGGGGCGGTCGACCTCGACGCCGCGAAGAAGCTCGTCGACCTGAAGAAGACGGCGGCGCTCGTGATCCAGACGCCGAACTTCTACGGCTGCCTCGAAGACGTCGCGGCCGCCGCGGAGATCGCCCACGCGGCCGGCGCCCTGTTGATCGTCGCCGCCGATCCCGTGAACCTCGGCGTGCTCGAAGCGCCGGGCCGGCTCGGCGCGGACATCGTGGTCGGGGAAGGGCAGGGGTTGGGCGTGCCGCTCTCGTACGGCGGCCCGAACCTCGGAGTGTTCGCGGCGAAGAAAGAGCTCGTGCGACGGATGCCGGGCCGCCTCGTCGGCGCCACCGTCGACCTCGACGGAGATCGTGGGTTCGTGCTGACGCTGCAGACGCGCGAGCAGCACATCCGGCGCGCGAAGGCGACGTCCAACATCTGCACGAACGTCGCGCTGTGCGCGTTGATGGCGACCATCTACGTCGCCACCCTCGGCAAGCAGGGCCTCGTCGACGTCGGTGAGCTGTCCGCCGCGAAGGCGCACTACGCGGCGGAGCGGCTCAGTGCGATCCCCGGCGTCTCGCTGCGCTTCCCCGCGCCCTTTTTCAAGGAGTTCACGCTGAAGCTTCCGGTGTCGCCCGATCGGGTCGTCGGCAAGCTGCTCAAGCAGAAGATCCTCGCGGGCGTGCCGCTCAAGCGCTTCGACAAGACACTCGGCGACTGCCTGCTCGTCGCGGTCACCGAGAAGCGCACGCGCGCGGAGATCGACCAGCTCGCCGACGCGCTCGGCACGGCGGTCGCGTAATGGCCAAGCAAGGCGCCGCCTCCTACGACAAGCTGATCTTCGAGCTCTCGTCGCCCGGCCGCCGCGGCTATTCGCTTCCCGCGCGCGACGTGCCCGCCACGGCCGACGTCGTGCCGGCGAAGTACCGTCGCAAGGACGCGGCCGCGCTGCCGGAAGTCTCCGAGTTCGACGTCGTCCGGCACTACTCGCGGCTCTCGCGCATGAACTACGGCGTCGATACCCACTTCTACCCGCTCGGCTCGTGCACGATGAAGTACAACCCGAGGCTGAACGAGGACATGGCGCGCCTCGCCGGCTTCCTGCGCCTGCATCCGCTCGCGCCCGAGGCGGCGAGCCAGGGCGCCTTGCGGCTCATGCACGAGCTCCGCGTGATGCTGGCGGAAGTCGCGGGCATGGACGCGGTCTCGCTCCAGCCGGCGGCGGGCGCCCAGGGCGAGCTGGCCGGTGTGCTGATGATCCGCGCGTACCACGCGTCGCGCCGCGAGAAGCGGACGAAGGTGCTCATCCCCGACTCGGCGCACGGAACCAACCCCGCTTCCACCGCGCTGGCTGGGTACGACGTCATCGAGGTGAAATCGAACGCCGACGGTGAGGTGGAGATCGACGACCTCGCGCGTCATCTCGACACCGACGTCGCCGCGCTCATGATCACCGTGCCGAACACGCTCGGGAACTTCGAGCCGCGCATTCTCGAGATCACCGGGATGTGTCACGCCCAGGGTGTGCAGGTCTACATGGACGGCGCGAACCTCAACGCCATCCTCGGCATCACGCGCCCGGGTGATCTCGGCTTCGACGTCTGCCACTTCAACCTGCACAAGACGTTCACGACGCCGCACGGCGGCGGCGGGCCCGGCTCGGGTCCCGTCGGCGTGAAAGCGCACCTCGAGCCATTTTTGCCGACGCCGGTCGTGGTGAAGAAGGACGACGCGTATGCCCTCTCCTTCCAACGCCCGAAGTCGATCGGCAAGCTCCAGGCGTTCTGGGGCAACTTCGGCATGCTCGTGCGGGCGTACACGTACATCCGCACGATGGGCCCGGACGGCCTGCGGGCGGTCTCCGAGAACGCCGTGCTCAACGCGAACTACATCATGAAGCGCCTTTCGAAGGACTACGACGTCGCCGCGCCGGGCCCGTGCATGCACGAGTGCGTGCTGTCGGCGCGCCGGCAGAAAAAACACGGCGTGACGGCGATGGACATCGCCAAGCGCCTGCTCGACCTGGGCTTCTATGCGCCGTCCACGTACTTCCCGATGATCGTGGAAGAGGCGCTGATGATCGAGCCGACGGAGACCGAGTCGAAGCAAACGCTCGATCAGTTCTGCGACGCGATGATCCGGATCGCGCGCGAGGCCGAGACCACCCCCGGGCTCGTGCACGAGGCGCCCGTCACCACGCCCGTGCGCCGACTCGATCAGACGAAGGCCGCGCGCGAGCCGGATCTGAAGTGGATGGGGGGCTCCGGGCGCCCCCCAAGCCCCCCGACGAGCGCGCCGATCGGTGACATGGGGGGCTCCGGGCGCCCCCCAAGCCCCCCGACGAGCGCGCCGTCAGCGTAGCCGCCGGCACGCTCGAGTGACCGTATGACGTGGCGATTGCTCGTCACCGAGCCGATGGACGGCGCGACGAACATGGCCGTCGACGAAGTTCTCTGGAAAGGCCGGCGCGCCGGCGCCGCGCCGCCGACCCTGCGGTTCTACGCCTGGGCGCCGCCCGCCGTTTCGCTCGGCTACGGTCAATCCCTCGAGCGTGAAGTCGATCAGGCCGCCTGCCGCGCGCTCGGCGTCGATCTCGTCCGCCGCCTGACCGGGGGCAGCGCGATCTATCACGACGGTCCCGAGCGCGAGGTGACGTACAGCGTCGCCGCCACCAACGACGACCTCGGGGTCGGCTTCGATCTGCTCGCGAGCTACCGCTGGATCGCGAACGCGCTCGCCCGCGGGCTCGTGGCACTCGGCGCGCCCGTGGAGATCGTGGAGCGACGGCGTGAATACGGACCGGTGCCCGCGTTCTGTTTCGCGCGCACGGGCACGTACGAGCTGGAGCTCGGCGGACGCAAGCTCGTGGGCAGCGCGCAGCGTCGTCACGGCCGCTCGTTCCTCCAGCACGGTGCGATCCTGCTCGGCGTCGACGCCCGGCGGATCGCGGCGCTCTTTCCGGCGACGCCCGATCCGGCGGCGAGCGTGGCCACGCTCGAGGACGCTCTCGGCCGCCGCGTCGACTGGGATGAGTGCGTCCTGGCGTTGACGAAGGCCTTCGAGGCGGAGCACGACCTCGATCTGCGACCCGGCGGTCTCACGCCCGACGAAGCGGCGCAGGTCGAGGCGCTCGCGCGCGACAAGTACGCCACCGACGCCTGGCTCGCGGGAATCGCGTGAGCCGCGAGTATCCGGACTCTCCGCGCGTCGGCGTGGGTGCCGTCATCCTCGACGGCGATCGGGTGCTGCTCATCCAGCGCGGCGGCACGACTCTGCCCGGCAAGTGGAGCATCCCCGGCGGCCTCGTCGAGCTGGGCGAGACGACGAGGGAGGCGGTGTGTCGTGAGATCGGGGAGGAGTGCGGGCTCGAGATCGAGCTGGTCGACGTCTGCGGCGTGCTCGACCGTGTCGTGTGCGATGCCGACGGCCGCGTCCGCTATCATTGGGTGCTCGTCGATTACCTCGCCGTGGCGCGCGGCGGCACGCTCTGCGCAGGCGACGACGCCGCCGATGCGCGGTGGGTGCGCATCGACGACGTCGAGACGTACGACACGACGGATGGGCTGATGGACATGATCACACGCGCGATGACGCTGAAGGAGCGACATGAAGATTGACGTCGTGACCGGGCCGCTGCTCGAGGTCAAGGCCGACGCGCTCGTCGTCGGTCTCTCGTCCGACGACAAGCGGCTGCCGGCGGCGCTGGCCGCGCTCGATCGCCAGGCGGGCGGCCGGATCAGTGCGGTGTTCGCGGCCGAGAAGTTTCAGGGCAAGGCCGGCGCGGTCACGCACCTCCACGTCGCCGATGGCTTTCGAGCGTCGCGGATCGTCGTCGCCGGTCTCGGCGGCAGGAGGGACCTCGGCGCGGAGATGGTGCGTCGCGCCGCCGCCGCCGGGCTGCGCCGCGCGCGCGACCTCGGCGCGCGCACCGTCGCGCTGGATGTGCTCGGCGATCGCCTGCCGCTGCGCGAGCGCGCCCAGGCGGCCGTCGAGGGCGCGCTCCTCGGCACGTACGTCTTCGACCGCTACAAGCGCGAGAAGAGCGAGAAGACCGTGGAACGGCTGCGGGTCGTCGCCGCGGATCCGCGCCAGGCGCGCGAGGTCACCGCCGGCGCGCGGCGCGGCGAAATCTTCGCGGAAGGCGCCTTGCTCGCGCGCGATCTCGTCAACGCGCCCGCCAACGACGTCACGCCGACGCACGTGGCCGAAGTCGCGCGGCAGGTCGCGCGCGAAGGCAGGCTGAAGATCACGGTGCTCGAGCGCGAAGACTGCGCGAAGCTCGGCATGGGCGCCTTCCTCGGGGTCGCGCAGGGCAGCCCCGAGCAGCGGCCCAAGTTCATCCATCTCACGTATGCGCCGACCGGCCGGGCGACGAAGAAAGTCGCGATCATCGGCAAAGGCATCACGTTCGATTCCGGCGGCCTCGATCTCAAGAGCGCCGACGGCATGCTGCGGATGAAGGACGACATGTCCGGCGCCGCCGCCGTGCTCGGCATCATGAAGGCGCTCCCCAAGCTCGGCGCACGCGTCGAGGTGCACGGCCTCATCGCCGCCACCGAGAACATGCCGTCGGGCACGGCGATGCGGCCCGGCGACGTCCTGCGCGCGATGAACGGCACCACGATCGAGATCGGCAACACCGACGCCGAGGGTCGCCTGACGCTCGCGGACGCGCTCTGCTATGCGGCGAAGCTCGTCGAGCCCCAGGAGATGATCGACATGGCGACGCTGACCGGCGCGTGCGTGGTGGCGCTCGGTACGCTCTGCTCGGGGCTCTTCTCGTCGGATCAGCGGTTGGCCGACCGGCTCCTCGCGGCCGCTCGCGCGGCGGGCGAGCGCATGTGGCAGCTTCCGCTCATCGACGAGTACAAGGAGCAGTTCAAGAGCGACGTCGCCGACCTGGTCAACACCGGCGGCCGTGCCGGCGGCGCGATCACGGCCGGACTCTTCCTCCGCGAGTTCGCGGGCGCGATCCCGTGGGCGCACCTCGACATCGCCGGCCCCGCGTTCGTCGAGAAGGACACGCCGCTCGGTCCGAAGGGTGCGACCGGCGTCGCCGTGCGCACGATCCTGACCTACCTCACCCACGGGAAGTAGCCTGGGCGCCGTCGACCTCCATTCGCACACGACGGCCTCCGACGGCACGCTCGCGCCCGAGGCACTCGTCGCGCTGGCGGCGAAGCACGGTGTCACCGTCCTCGCCGTCACCGATCACGACTCGACGGAAGGGCTCGCCGCCGCCCGCGCCGCCGCCGTCGGGCATCCCGGGCTCACGCTCGTGCCGGGCATCGAGATCAACTGCGATGTCGAGGGCGCCGAGATCCACGTGCTCGGCTACTTCCTCGATCTCGAGGTCGCGTGGTTCCAGGCCTTCCTGCGCGAGCAGCGCGCCGAGCGCGTCGCGCGCATCCACCGCATCCTCGCGAAGCTGGCTTCTCTGGGGCTGTTCATTGAGCCGTCTGAAGTCTTCGCACTCGTCAACGAAGGGTCGGCGGGGCGGCCGCACGTCGCGCAGGCCATGGTCGATCGCGGCTACGTCCGATCGGTGCGCGAGGCCTTCGATCGATATCTGCGGAACGGCGGTCCCGCGAGCGCGCCGCGCCGCGCGCTCACGCCGGAAGACGCGATCGCCGTCATCCGCCGGGCCCGGGGCGTTCCCGTGCTCGCGCATCCCGGGCTCGCCAAGCGCGACACGCTGATCGCGGGGCTCGTGGATGCGGGCTTGCTTGGCATCGAGAGCTACTACCCGGAGCATTCGGCCGGTCAGACGCAGATCTACCTCGACCTGTGCCGGCGTCACGGCCTCGTGGCGACCGGCGGCTCCGACTTCCACGGGCCCGCGATGAGCCATTCGCCGCATCCGGGGGCGCAGGCGGTGCCGCCGGCGGCGTGGGACGATCTGCGGGCGCGGGCCGCCGCCGTGGGCGCGCCGGGGGTCCCGTGACCGTGCAGGTGTTCGGGTTCAAGGACTGCCAGGAGACGCGCAAGGCGCTGCGCTTCTTCTCCGAGCGGCGCATGGCCGTGCACTTCGTCGATCTCGAGGAGAAGCCGGCGTCGAAGGGCGAGCTTCGCCGCTTCGCCGACGCGTACGGTGCCGCGGCGCTGATCGATCGTGGATCGCCGCGCTTCAAAGCGCTCGGGCTCCACGTAAGCGGCGATTCGCCGCAGCGCCAGCTCGAGCGCGCGCTGCTCGAGCCCCGCTTGCTGAGGACCCCGCTCGTGCGCGTCGATCGGCGCGTGAGCATCGGGTACCAACCCGACGATTGGAC
>JBGOTH010000118.1:0-7526 GCA_041476345.1 Methylomirabilia bacterium | reverse complement strand
GACCTCCTGACGAAGAGGATTGGCGCGAATGTGGACAACGGAGTCCATTCGTGAGCGCGACGATGAAGTCGCCGACGCCCTACCACTAACCTATCCGTTGAAAGGAGCTTCCATGTCCACAGTATCGCGTCGTAGCTTCCTCAAGGGCACGCTCGTCGCAGGCGTCGGTGCCGCCGCGGGCCTTGGGCTGCCGACCATCATCGGCGCCCAGAGCAAGGATCCGATCAAGATCGGCATTCTCCACTCGCTGTCGGGCACGATGGCGATCAGCGAGGTCTCGCTGAAAGACATCGTGCTCATGGCCGTCGAGGAGATCAACGCCAAGGGCGGCGTGATGGGTCGCAAGATCCAACCCGTCATCGTCGATCCCGCGTCCAACTGGGACCTGTTCGCGGAGAAGGCCAAGCAGCTCCTGCTGCAGGACAAGGTGGCGGTCACGTTCGGGTGCTGGACGTCGGTCAGCCGGAAGTCCGTGCTGCCCGTGTTCGAGAACAACAACGGCCTGCTCTTCTACCCCGTGCAGTACGAGGGCGAGGAGTGCAGCAAGAACGTGTTCTATACGGGCGCCACGCCGAACCAGCAGTTGATCCCCGGCGCCGAATACTTGATGTCGAAGGAGGGCGGAAGCTACAAGAAGTTCTACCTGCTCGGCACGGACTACGTGTTCCCACGCACGGCGAACAAGATCCTCCGCGCGTTCCTGCTCGCGAAGGGCGTGCCGGCCGCGAACATCGAAGAGGAGTACACCCCGTTCAGTCACCAGGACTACCAGACCATCGTCGGCAAGATCAAACGCTTCGCCTCCGGCGGTGGCGCGTGCGTGCTGTCGACGATCAACGGCGACAGCAACGTGCCCTTCTACAAGGAGTTCGGTAACCAGGGCCTCAGGTCCGAGAACGCGCCGATCATGGCCTACAGCGTGGCCGAGGACGAGCTGCGCGGCATGGACACCTCGGTCCTCGTCGGCCATCTCGCGGCGTGGAACTACTTCCAGTCCGTCGAGAGCGCGAACAACAAGAAGTTCGTGAACGCGTTCAAGGCGTACGCGAAGAAGCAAAACCTGCCCGGCGGTGACAAGCGCGTCACCGACGACCCGATGGAAGCCGCGTACTTCGGCGTGCACATCTGGAAACAGGCCGTGGAGAAGGCCAAGAGCTTCGAGGTCGACGCAGTCCGCAAGGCCGTGTACGGCCAGACGTTCGCGGCGCCGGTCGGCACGATCAAGATGCACGAGTTCAACCATCACACCTACCGCCCCGTGCTCATCGGCGAGATCCTGAAGGACGGTCAGTTCAAGATCATCTCGCGCACCAAGACCAACGTGGAGCCGGAGCCGTGGAGCAAGTACACGAGCCCCGACAAGGGCTGCGACTGGGTCAAGCACCAGGGCACGTATCAGAAAAAGGCCTGATGAAGCGACTCCTCCTGTTGTTGCTCGTGGCGTGGCTCGCCGCTCCAGCGGCGAGCCACGCGCAGTCCCCCGAAGCGCTGAAGGCGCTGGCCGACCTCGCGGTCGACGACGGTGACAAGCGAGAAGCCGCGGTGTCGGTGCTCGGCGGCACGCGCGACCCGAAGTGGCTCGAGCTCCTGGGCGCTCTCCGCGACGGCAACGTCTACGCGCGCGGGAAGGGGAAGAGCCTCGAAGTCGTCGTCGGTGGCGCCAAGTCCACGAAGGGCGATCAGGACGTCATCGAGATCGCCTCCGCCTACGACCGGAAGCCGCTCGGCACGGTGCCCGTGGCGGGTCTCGCGGAGATCGCCGCCGACCGGCGCCTGCGCATCGCCATCAAGCCGTTCCTCGACGCCGACGAGACGCGCGGGCAGCTCGAGAGCCCCGACGCCGAGACGCGCCGCGGTGCCGCGGTGAAGCTCGGTCACCAGGCTGACGCGAGCGCGGCCCCCATCGTCGAAGCCGCCATCGCGAAGGAGACGAACGGCCAGGTGCGGCATGCGTTCCAGGAGTCGCTCGCCATGATTCGCCTCGCGCACGGCGATCCCGCGGTGCGCGTGCTCGCGGCGCGCTCGCTCGGCGAGCTCCGCTCGTTCGATGCGGTGCCGGCGCTGCAGATGCTTGCGGCTGACGCGGCCGCGTCCCCGGTCGAGCGCGACGCGGCGACGGCGGCCGTGCGCCAGATCGAGCGCTGGGGATTGCTCATCACCACGCTGGAGACGGTATTCCAGGGCGCTTCTCTCGCGTCGATCCTGCTCCTCATGTCGGTCGGACTTGCCATCGTGTTCGGCCTCATGGGCGTGATCAACATGGCGCACGGCGAGCTGATGGCGCTCGGCGCGTACGCCACCTTCGTGGTGCAGAACGTCTTCCGCGCGCGGTGGCCCGAGTACTTCGACGTCTACTTCGTCGTCGCGCTGCCCGTGTCGTTCATCGTCGCCGCCGCCGTGGGCGTCGTGCTCGAGCGCGGCCTCATCCGCCGCCTGTACGGCCGGCCGCTCGAAACCCTTCTGCTGACCTGGGGCGCGTCGTTGATCATCCAGCAGGGACTGCGGCTGTGGTTTGGTGCGGCGAACGTCGATGTGGCGTCGCCGCGCTGGCTGTCGGGCGGTTTCGCGCTGATGACAGGCCTCACGCTGCCGTTCAATCGCCTCTTCATCATCGGGCTGGCGGCGGTGAGTGTGGCCGGGATGTACGGGCTCCTGTTCCGCACGGATCGTGGACTCACGATCCGTGCCGTCACGCAGAATCGCGCCATGAGCGCGTGCCTCGGCGTGCGTGCCGGCGTGGTCGACGCGGTGACGTTCGGGCTCGGCGCCGGGCTCGCGGGCCTTGCGGGCTGCGCTCTCACCCAGATCGGCAACGTGGGCCCGTCGCTCGGCCAGAACTACATCGTCGATTCGTTCATGGTCGTCGTCACGGGCGGGGTGGGAAAGCTGGCGGGGACCATCCTCGCCGCCGCCGGGATCGGCGGGCTGAACAAGGGGATCGAGCCCGCCCTCGGCGCCGTGTTCTCCAAGGTGGCGATCCTGGTCGCGGTCATCATCTTCCTGCAGCGCCGGCCCGCCGGCCTCTTCGCGACGCGAGGACGCAATGCGGACGCGTGAACCCCTGGCCCTCACGGCGGTGGCGGTGGTGCTCGTCGTGGTGCTGCCCGCGCTCAACACGCTGCCGCCGTCGTCGGCCTTCTCCGTCTCGAACTTCACGCTGAACCTGTTCGGGAAGTTCCTGACCTACGCCATCCTGGCACTCGGTCTCGATTTGCTGTGGGGCTACACAGGGGTGCTGAGCCTGGGCCACGGCGTGTTCTTCGGCCTCGGCGCCTACGCCATGGGGATGCACCTGATGCTCGAGATCGGGACCCAGAGCGTCTATCAGAACGCGCTCCCCGACTTCATGGTGTGGAACCAGGTCAAGACGCTCCCCCTCTTCTGGCGTCCCTTCCACAGCGCGATCTTCACGGTGATCGCGGTGGTGGCCGTCCCGGCTCTCGTCGGTCTCGCGTTCGGCTTCCTGACCTTCCGGAGCCGCATCCGGGGCGTGTACTTCTCGATCATCACGCAAGCCCTCGCGCTCTCCGCGTGGCTGGTCTTCAACCGCAACGAGATGAAGCTCGGCGGGACCAACGGTCTCGCCGACTTCAAGACGATCTTCGGATTCCGCCTGAATCAGGTGTCGACGCAGCGCGGGCTCTACGTCGTCACGGCGCTGGCGCTCGTGGCTGCCTACCTCCTCTGCCGCTGGGTCACGCACTCGCGCGCGGGCCGCGTGCTGGTCGCGATTCGGGACAGCGAAACGCGTGTGCTCTTCTCCGGCTACGCGCCGGCGAACTATAAGCTGTTCGTCTTCGTCGTGTCGGCCGTCCTCGCCGGGATCGCGGGCGCGCTCTACGCGCCGCAGGTCGGCATCATCACGCCCGCCAAGATGGGGGTGCTGCCGTCCATCGAGATGGTGGTGTGGGTGGCGGCGGGCGGCCGCGGGACGCTCGTGGGCGCGGTGCTCGGCGCGTTCGGCGTGAACTGGATGCAGAGCTGGCTCACTACCAGCTACCCGGACTTCTGGCTCTTTTTCCTCGGCGCGCTCTTCATGGGGGTCGTGTTGTTCTTTCCCGACGGTGTGCTCGGGGCGATCGGGCGGAGCGGGACACGGGTGTGGCGGCTGGTCGGTGGTCGTGAGCACGTCGACCTGAAGGTCGCCCACGGGGGACCGACGACCCCATGACGGAGACGGGCGGGATCATCTACTGCGAAGACGTGACGGTCGACTACGACGGCTTCAAGGCGTTGAGCCGCCTCAACTTCTTCATGGACAGGAAGGAGCTGCGCGTCGTCATCGGCCCGAACGGCGCGGGCAAGACCACGCTGCTGGACGTGATCTCGGGGCGCGTGAAGCCGGCGGGCGGGCGCGTGATCTTCGGCCATCACACCGATCTCATCGCGATGCGTGAGAACGAGATCGCGGCGCTCGGCATCGGCCGGAAGTTCCAGACGCCCTCCGTGTTCGTCAACCTCACGGTGCGCGACAACGTCGAGCTGTCCCTCCGGCGCGCCAGCAAGGGCGTCTTCGCCACGCTGTTCGACCGCGACGGGAAGGACGCGCGCGACCGGATCGAAGACACGCTGCAAACGGTCGGGTTGACGGCGAAGGCCGGCGGGATGGCCGGCGCGCTGTCGCACGGCGAGAAGCAGTGGCTCGAGATCGGCATGGTGATCGCGCAGGACCCCGAGCTGCTCCTGGTCGACGAGCCGGTGGCGGGGATGACCGACGAGGAGACGATGCGAACCGGTGCGCTGCTGCAATCCATCGCCACGGACCGCTCGGTCCTCGTCATCGAGCACGACATGGAGTTCGTCCGCCAGATCGCGCGCAAGGTCACCGTGCTGCACCAGGGCACCGTCCTCTGCGAGGGCTCCGTGGAGCAGGTGCAGTCCGACCCGCGCGTCCTCGAGGTCTATCTCGGCCAGCGCAAGGAAGTGCGAGCCGAAGACGGCCACGGAGCCGCAGGCGACGAGCGTCTGAGGCGAGCGGTGAAATGATCGAGGAGACGCATGCTCACCGTTGAACGCCTCGATGCGGCGTACGGCGAATCCCAGGTCCTGTGGAGCGTCGATCTCACGGTGCCCGCGAAGAGCGTCGTGTGCCTCATGGGCCGGAACGGCGTGGGCAAGACGACGCTGCTCAAGACCATCATGGGCTTGATGCCGGTTCGGGGTGGCCGGATCACGCTCGACGGCGTCGACATCACGCGGTGGTCCACCGATCGGCGCGTGCGTGCGGGCATCGGGTACGTGCCCCAGGGGCGCGAGATCTTCCCGCACCTGACGGTCCAGGAAAATCTTCGTATGGCGCTCCTCGGTTGCGGGCGCGCCGACCGGATCGACGACGCGCTCGAGCTGTTCCCGGCGCTCAAGGGCTTGCTCGGCCGGAAGGGCGGGGTCCTGTCGGGAGGCGAGCAGCAGCAGCTTGCGATCGGACGTGCGCTGCTCACGCGCCCCAAGGTCCTGATGCTCGACGAGCCCACGGAGGGCATCCAGCCGAACATCGTGATGGAGATCGAGGACTCGATCCGTCGGATCGCGACCGAGCTCGGCCTGGCCGTGCTGCTCGTCGAGCAGTACCTCGATTTCGCCGAGCGGCTCGCGGACGCCTACGTCATCATGGCGAAGGGCGCCGTCGTCGCCGCCGGGGTGACGAGCGAGCTGCGCCTCGAGACGGTGAGACACCATCTTTCGCTTTGACCGGGGGCGCTGATGCACCTCACACCGCGCGAGCAGGAGAAGCTGATCATCTTCACCGCCGCCGAAGTGGCGCGCCGTCGCCGCGGCCGCGGGCTCAAGCTCAACCATCCGGAAGCCACGGCCCTCATCACGGCCGAGCTCCTCGAAGGCATCCGTGACGGACGCTCCGTTGGGGAGCTCATGGAGCTCGGCGCGACCATCCTCCGCCGCGACGACGTGATGGAAGGCGTGCCGGAGATGATCGACGAGGTGCAGGTGGAGGGGACGTTTCCGGACGGCACCAAGCTCGTGACCGTGCACCGCCCGATCCGATGATCGCCGCGGCGCTCGGAGTCACCAGCGTGGTGATAGAGTCCTTCGCGTGATTCCCGGCGAATATCTGCTCGGAGAGGGCGACATCGTCGCCAACGAGGGCCGCGCGACCGTCGAGATGGTCGTCGCCAACACGGGCGATCGGCCGATCCAGGTCGGCTCGCACTTTCACTTCTTCGAGGTGAACCGTGCGCTGCGCTTCGATCGTGCCAAGGCCTTCGGGATGCGGCTGAACGTCCCCGCGGGCACGGCGGTGCGCTTCGAGCCTGGCGATGAAAAGCGCGTCACGCTCGTCGAGCTCGGCGGCGCCAGGTGCGTCTTCGGTCTCAACGGACTCACCGAAGGTGGCGATCGCGCGAAGGCGCTCGAGCGCCTCGCCGGCTGGCAGGCGCGCCCATGAGCCTGCGCCTGCCGCGCCGGCAGTACGCCGATCTCTACGGGCCCACGACGGGCGATCGCGTGCGCCTCGCCGACACGGAGCTGTTCATCCGCATCGAGCGCGATCTCACCGTGCCCGGCGAGGAGGCGAAGTTCGGGGGCGGCAAGGTGATCCGCGACGGCATGGGCCAGTCGGCGCGTGCCACTCGTGCCGACGGCGTGCTCGACTGCGTCATCACCAACGCCGTCATCGTGGATCACGGGGGGATCGTGAAGGCCGACATCGGCATTCGCGACGGCCGCATCGTCGCCATCGGCAAGGCGGGGAACCCGGACGTCATGGCGGGCGTCTCGCCGAACATGGTCGTCGGCGCGTCCACGGAAGTGATCGCGGGCGAGGGGCGCATCGTCACCGCGGGCGGGCTCGACGCTCACATCCACTTCATCTGCCCGCAGCTCGTGAACGACGCCATCAGCGCGGGCATGACGACGCTCCTCGGCGGCGGCACGGGCCCCGCGACGGGGACGGCGGCGACGACGTGCACGCCGGGGGAGTGGAACATCCACCGCATGCTCGAGGCGGCGGAAGCGTTCCCGGTCAACCTCGGCTTCCTCGGCAAGGGCAACGCGTCGGATCCTGCGCCGCTGCGCGAGCAGATCCACGCGGGCGCGATCGGCCTCAAGCTGCACGAGGACTGGGGCACGACGCCGGCGGCGATCGACGCCGCCCTCGGCGTGGCGGAAGAGCTCGACGTGCAGGTCGCCATCCACACCGACACGCTGAACGAGTCGGGCTTCGTCGAGGATTCGATCCGCGCCTTCAAGGGGCGGACGATCCACACCTACCACACGGAAGGCGCGGGCGGCGGGCACGCGCCCGACATCATCCGGGTGGTCGGAGAGCCGAACTGCCTGCCGTCGTCCACGAACCCGACGATGCCGTTCACCGTGAACACGATGGACGAGCACCTCGACATGCTGATGGTCTGCCACCACCTGAACCCGTCGATCCCGGAGGACCTCGCGTTCGCCGAGTCGCGGATTCGCGCGGAGACGATCGCCGCCGAGGACGTGCTGCACGACCTGGGCGCCATCAGCATGATGTCGTCCGACTCGCAGGCGATGGGGCGCATCGGCGAGGTGATCAT
>JBGOTH010000117.1:0-7587 GCA_041476345.1 Methylomirabilia bacterium | reverse complement strand
CGTCGCCGGCAGCACCGCGAGCGACGCGACGAGGGCGACGCCCATGGCGAGCGGCATCACGAGGGCGAAGACGTTCATCTGCGGCGACACGCGCGCGAGCAGCGCCATGACGACGTTGACGACGAAGAGCACGGCCACCAGCGGCGCCGACAGCTCGAGCCCCGCGCGCAAGACCTTGCCGCCGAGCATCGCCAGGCTCCCGGCGACCGCCTGCGCGTTCATCGCGATCCCGGGCGGCACGCGCTGGAAGCTGCCGGCCACCGCCGCCACCAGCGCGTGATGCGCGTCGAGAGCGAGGAAGAGGAGAAGGGCCAGCGTCTGCTGCAACCGCGTAAAGACCGAGGCCTGATGGCCCAGCGCGGGGTCGTAGACCGCGCCGATGCCGAGCCCCATCTCAAAGCCCACGAGCTCGCTCGCCGTTTCCACGGCTGCCAGCGCGAGCGTCGCCACGGCGCCGATCACGAGCCCGACGAGCACTTCGGCCGCGATCGCCAGGCCGAGCCCGAGGCCGTCGGCCCCGTCCACCGTCGCGCGGCCCACGATGGGCGTGAGGAGCAGCGCCAGCAAGCCGGCGAGTCCCGCGCGATGGCTCACGGGGACACTGCGATGGCCGAGCACGGGCGCGGCGGCGAGCATGGCGCCCACGCGGAAGAACACGAGCAGGAACGTCGTGCGGTACTCCGTCGTGAGCGCGAGCAGGCCGTCCATTCAGTGCCCGTACGCGTCGAGGCTCGAGAAGAGCGTGACGGTGTACCCCACGAGCTGCGCGAGCATCCAATGGCCGAGGAAGGCGAGGACGAGCAGGATGGCGGCGAGCTTGGGCACGAACGACAGCGACGCCTCCTGCACCTGCGTGACCGCCTGGAAGATACTCACGACGACGCCGGTGACCAGGCCCGCGCCCAGCACGGGAATCGCCACGTAGAGCAGGACGATCCCGGAGTCGCGCGCCAGCAAAAGGACCGCGTCGGGCGTCATCGGCTCAGCGGTAGCCCGTGACGAGCGCGCGCACGACGAGGTTCCAGCCGTCGGCGAGGACGAAGAGGAGGAGCTTGAACGGCAGCGAGATCATCACGGGCGGCAGCATCAGCATGCCCATCGACATGAGGACGCTCGCCACCACGAGGTCGATGACGAGGAACGGCAGGAAGAGCACGAAGCCCATCTGGAACGCCGTCTTCACCTCCGAGAGCGCGTACGCGGGGATCAGCACGTGCGTGGGCAGGTCGGCCGGCGTGCGCGGCTGCGCGATGCGCCCGAGCTGGATCATGAGCGCGAGATCCGCCTGCCGCGTCTGCCGCAGCATGAAGGCGCGCAGGGGATCGAGGGCCCGGGTAAACGCTTCGCTCTGCGACACCTTCTTGTCGAAATAGGGCTGCACCGCGACCCGGTGCATCTCCTGGCCCACGGGCGCCATGACGAAGACGGTCAGAAACAGGGACAGTCCGATGATCACCTGGTTGGGCGGCAACTGCTGGATCCCGATCGCCTGGCGGAGCAGCGACAGCACGATCACGATGCGCGTGAACGACGTCACCATGAGCAGGATCGCGGGCGCGACGCTCAGCACCGTCAGCGCGATCAGCACCTGCACGGCCGTCGAGACTTCCTGCGGCGAGCGCGCCTCTGCCGCCTCGAGAGTGAGCTTCGGGAGCGCGACGGTCTGCGCGAGAGCCGCGCTCGCCGTCAGCGTCACGACGGCGGCGACGATGACGAGCGTTCTACCCACGGTCGTCTCGGGGCACGAGGCTCAGGTGCGCGAGGCGACTCAGCCTGGCGCGGGACCGCTCGACCGCCACGCGCAACACGTGCTCGGGCTCCGTCTCGCGGCCCGAAGCCTGCGGCGCCGTCGCCGCGCGCGCGAGCGTGTCGGTGAAGTCCGGCACGGCGTCCGCCGCCTCGAGCCGTGAGAGCAGCGAGATCTGCGCGGCGGTGATGCCGACGAGGAATCGCTCGCCGCCCGCGTGGATGACCGCCACCGACTCACGACCGCCCAGGTAGCGCCGCGAGCCGACGTGAACGGCGTCCGGGCTCGAGTCGTCGGCGAAGCCCGTCGCCCACGCGAGCACCCCGCCCGAACGCGTCCCGGCGCGCTGCACGAGCCGCCGGTAGCCGTGCACGCCGAACACCATGAGCACGGTCAGCACGAGGACGGCGCCCAGCATCCGCACCAGCGCCCCCAGGAGCGACGGCGCACCGTCGCCGATCGCGGGCGGCATCGGCGCGCCGAGCGCCGGCGGTGGCGACGCCCGGAGCGCGCGCTCGAGCGCGGCGCCGGGCAGCGCACGGTCGTCACACGTAAGGGCCCCGGACACGCACGGCTCGGCCGACGCACGCCCCGCGAGGAGGAGTACGAGAACGACGAGCGCCAGAAGGACGCGCCGGCTCATCGCAGCGTCCGGATCCGCTCGGTGGCGGTGACGATCGAGGTCAACCGCACGCCGAAGTTCTCGTCGATGATGACGACCTCGCCCTTCGCGATGGCGCGGTCGTTGATGAAGAGCTCCACGGGATCGCCGGCCGACTTGTCGAGCGTGATCACCGAGCCCGGCGCCAGCTTCAGGATGTCCTGGATCTGCATGCGCGCCCGGCCGAGCTCGACGGCGATCGGCAGCGTCACGTCGAGGATCAGGTCGATCTTCGCCGGCGGCACTTCGGGCGGTGGGGCGGGCGCCGCCGCCGGCTCGGGCTCCGACGCGCCGAGAGCGCAGATCTCGGCGGCGAGCGCCTCGTCGATGGTGAGCGCCATGTCGATGGCGAGCTCGTCGCCCGTGCCCTGTGCCCGCACGAGCCACACCCGATCCTCGGGCGCGAGGTCGCCGGGCAGCGGCTCGTCCCGCATGACAACGTGCACGGTCACCGGCGCGTACGCGACCGAGCGCGCGAACAGCGGCATCAACGGCGGGGCGGCCGCGTGGAGCAGCTGGTTGACGGTGCTGCGAATCGCTTCCTTGTGGCGCGGGTCCAGGTCGACGGTCTCAGAATCGCCGGCGAGCGCGAGGGCGTTCCGGCGCGAGACGACGAGCCAGTGCGAGCCCGTCATGCCGCGCTGATACGTGATCTCGACGAAGACCCACGGGGCCTCGAGTTCTTCGAGCAGCTGCCGCAGCACGACCGACGTCACCCCGAGGACCCGGACCGCGAGCGGACGGTTCAGCGCGGTCGTGAGCGCCGGGCCCGCGGCCTCGAAGAATCCCGCTCCGAACAGCTCGAGATTTTCGTGGACCGCGTGGGCGGCCGGCGCCACTTCGGGCGCGCTATGGGGCATAAACTCGTGCGCGGTCGGAACGGTCGCCGGTATCACGGATCACGTCTCCCTTCGGCACCACGGAGAGCACCCGAAGCGCACGCTTGTGGTTGAGAGTCCCCGGGCGGCCCGTGAAGCGCGGCACGCCTTCCACCTCGAGGGTCGCGGGCGTGGTCGCGCGCCGGCCGAGCGACAACACCTGGCCCGGCCGCAGATCCAAGAGCTCGCGGATGGTGATCGGCACCTCCGCCAGCACGCCGCGCACGGTCAACCCGATGCGCAGGAGGTTCTCGTGGAGTCCCGCGCTCTCCTCGGGCGAGAGCTCGCGCTGAAGCGTCGCGAAGTTCCGGCGCGTGCTGAGCTTCCCCATGACGGGCTCGAGCAGGAGGTGCGGGAAGGCCAGCGTCATCTGCCCGCGCTCTTCGCCCACGGTCACGCTGAACGTGATGACGATGACGACTTCGTTCGACGACGTGAGCTGCACGAACTGCGGGTTCGTCTCGAGGTGGGCCACGCGGAAGCCGAAGGTGCCTGCGTGCTGCCAGGCCTGCTGCAGGTCCATCATCGCGCGCACCGCGAGCCGCTCGATCAGCACCTGCTCGACCTCCGTGAAGTCGCGCAGGCGCACGGGCAGGAGCCCGCTGCCGCCGAGGAGCCGGTCGATGAAGCGGAAGAGGATGTTGGCGTTGACGTCGAGGGTGGCGCCGCCCTTGAGGGGCTCCATGTTGAAGATCACGATGCAGTTGGGCGGCGACAGCGACATGATGTACTCGCCGTACGTCACCTGCTCCACCGTCTTCAGCTCGATCTCCGCGAGCCCGCGCAGCACCGCGGTGAGCGACGCCGTGTAGAGCCGCGCGAAGGACTCGTGGATGCTCTGCAGCATCTTCACCTGGTCCTTCGAGACGCGGTTCGGCTTGCGGAAGTTGTAGCGGATGACGGCCGCCGCCGAGGACGCGGGCGGCGTCGCGGGCTTCGACTCGTGGATCTCGCCGCGATCCACCGCGGAGAGGAGCGCATCGACCTCGTCCTGCGAGAGGATGTGCTCCACGGCTCAGGACACCATCGCCGCGGGCGGCGCGTCGCCCGATCCGCGGTACTTGCGCAGCCGGTTCCGGATCGTGCGGACGGTGATGCCGAGCGCCTTCGCGGTGTGCGTGCGGTTGCCGTTCAGACGCGCGAGCGTGGAAAAGATGGCGTCACGCTGGAGCTCCATGATCGTCCGCCCGCCCATGTCGATCGGCTCGACGGCCGGCGCCTCCTCGACGACCACGTGCTCCGCTTCGATGTCCCCGCCCTCGCACAGGATCACCGCGCGCTGGACGACGTTCTCGAGCTCGCGCACGTTACCGGGCCAGCGATAGCTCGCGAGCCGCTCCATGGCCGCGGCGCTGAACCTCGCCGCGGGGCTTCCGTAGAGCGCCCCGTATTTGCCCAGGAAGTGACGCGCGAGGAAGGGGATGTCCGCCGGGCGGTCGCGCAGCGCGGGCGGCCGGAGCGCGACGACGTTCAGCCGGTAGAACAGGTCCTGGCGGAAGCGCCTTGCCGCCACCTCACTCCGCAGATCGCGGTTGGTGACGGCGATCACTCGCACGTCGACCTTCACCGGATGGCTGCTGCCGACGCGCACGATCTCGCTCTCCTGGAGCGCGCGCAGGAGCTTCGCCTGCAGCACGAGCGGGATCTCCGTGACTTCGTCGAGGAGGAGCGTGCCGGCCGACGCCGTCTCGAAGCACCCCTCGCGCCGGCCCGTGGCGCCGGTGAACGCGCCGCGCTCGTGTCCGAAGAGCTCCGTCTCGATCAACGTCTCGGGCAGGGCCGCGCAGTTGATCGCGACGAACGGCCCCGCGTGCCGCGCGCTCTCGCGATGGATGAAGCGCGCCAGCATCTCCTTGCCCGTGCCCGTCTCGCCCTGGATGAGCACGGTGGCGGCGGTCTTCGCCACGCGGCGCGCGAGGGCGAGCGTGGCTTCCATCTGTGGATTGCCGGTGATGATCGCGGCCGGCTGCCCTTCGGGCGCCGGCTGGATCAGGTTCAGGAGGACGTGCTGCAGCTCCGCGGTCGTGATCGGCTTGTGCAGGACACCCGCGGCGCCCGCGCTCGCAGCGCGCGCCGACACGTCGTCGGACCCGAAGCCCGTGATCAGCACCACCGGCGTCCTGGGATCGAGCCGCTTCACGGCCCTGAGCAGGGCGAACCCGTCCATCCCGGGCATCTTCACGTCGGAGAAGACGACCGAGATCTTCTGGGCGCGGAACTTCTCGAGCGCGTCCTGACCGTCGGCGGCGGTGACCGCGCAGGCGCCTGCGCGCTCGAGGGCCAGGGCCAGCGACTTGCGCACCATCGGTTCGTCGTCGACCACGAGCACCTGCGTCGTCATCCTGCCTCCTCGATCCATACCGCACGAACTAGGGCAAGCCCGATGCCAGACCCGAAGTGCGCGCTAACATCGCGAAAATCCCTGCGCGGGCGCGCCTACGCCATCTTCGCGGCGCCGGCTTGCCGACCAGCCCTCTGCCGCTCGCGGCAAGTTTTCGACCGGTGCTCCGGAATCACTGGATGACGAACTCCGTGAAATAGACCCGGCCGACCTTGTCGAGCAGGAGCTGCTCGCGCATGCGCGTGAGCAGCTCCTGCTTCAGCTTCGTCTTCCCTTCATCGGAGGCGAGGACGTCCACCTCCGTCGCCGCCAGCACCGAGATCAAGAGGTCCGACAGCTGGGCACGGTGCTCCTCGACCTCCTTGCCGTCCTTCGGATCCGCCACGCCGAGGCTCACGCCGACGCGGAGGTAGCGTCGCGCCTCGCCCTTCAGGTTGACCACCACCGGGCCGAGAGGCACCGTGGCCTTCACGGGCACCTCGACGCGCTCGTGCTTCACGGGCGCGCCGAGGAACTTCGGGGCCAGGAGCCAGGCGCCCGTGCCGAGACCGCCGAGCACCAGCACCCCGATCGCGAGGAGCACGAGCCGCGAACTCTTGTGTCCCGTGGCCTCCGCGGCGGGCCCGAGCGCCGCGGGGTCGGTCGTCGCGAGCGTGCCGTCGCTCATGACGTCGTCATCGCTTCAGGTTGACGAGCTCTTCGAGCATCTGGTTCGCCGTCGTGATCGTCCGCGCGTTCGCCTGGAATCCGCGCTCGGCGATGATCATGCTGCTGAACTCCTGCGCGAGGTCCACGTTCGACTGCTCGAGCGCCCCCGCCACGATGGTGCCGCGGCCGCCCGTGCCCGGATTGCCGGTGGCGGCGTTGCCGGAGGTCGCGCTCTCGCGGAACTGGTTCGCGCCGACCTTGATGAGGCCCGCCGGGTTGGCGAAGTTCGCGAGCTGCACGGTGTCGACGGTGCTGCTCTTGCCGTTGCTGAAGAACGCGGTGATCGCGCCGTCGAGGCCGATCGCGAAGCTCTGCAGCGTGCCCGACTGCACGCCGTCCTGGCTCGAGAGCGTCACCGTCGAGGGACTCGCGACACCGGTCGTGGGATTCGTGTTCGCCGCGGTGCCGAAGTCGAGGTTGACGGTCTGCGGCGACGTGACGCCGGCCCCCGCCGCGAACACGAGGCCGATGTTCTTGCTGCCGCCGCTCGTGATCGCGCCCGTCGCGCCGAACGTGATGGAGCCGCTGGCCGTCGTGAGCGACGAGACGGCCGTATCGCTCGCCGCCTTCGTCGCCGCCCAGTCCCACTGCCCGGCCGCCGCCGCGAAGTTCTTGGTGAACGTGACCGTCAGCGTGTGGGACGAGCCGACGGAGTCGAGGACGTTGAACGTCGCGACGAAGGTGGCTCCGTCGGGCTGCGAGAAGTCGAGGTTGCCCTTGAAGAACGCCTTGGTCGTCGCGGTCGCCACGCTCTGCGTGCCGGTGTTGACCGTGATGTTGCCGTTGGCGCCCTGGACCTTGAACCCGGTGCCGCTGTCGACGAGATTGCCGTTGGCGTCGAGGGTGAAGGCGCCCGCGCGCGTGTAGACGCGGTCGGCGCCGTCGGCGAGCACGAAGAACCCGTCGCCCTGGATCGCCATGTCGGTGTTGCGATTCGTCGTCTGGATGGAGCCCTGCAGGAAGTTCGGCGTGATGCTGCCGAACGTCATGCCGAGGCCGACCTGGATCGGGTTGACGCCGCCCTTCGTGGCGGTCGGCGCCACGCCGGTGGTGATCGTCTGGCCGAGGATGTCGTTGAAGACGACGCTCGACGATTTGTAGCCGGTCGTGTTCGCGTTGGCGATGTTGTTGCCGATGACGTCCAGCCAGACCTGGTGGTTGCGCAGGCCGGAGACGGCGGTGAAGAGTGCTCGTGACATGGGAGATTCCTCCTATCCGACGGTGATGAGATCGTCGGCGCGCACGGTGGCGT
>JBGOTH010000116.1:0-7650 GCA_041476345.1 Methylomirabilia bacterium | reverse complement strand
GGCCTCGTCTACGACAGCGGCGACTACGCCGCGGCGCTGGATCGCGTGGTCGTCCTCGCCGACTGGGCGGGCTTCGAGGCGCGCCGCACGGAAGCGCGCACGCGCGGCCGCCTCCGCGGCATCGGCGTCGCCAACTACGTGGAGCTCAACACCGGCGCCCCGCGCGAGCGGGCGGAGATCACCATCCGTCCCGACGGACACATCGACGTCGTGCTGGGCACGCTCTCCGCCGGCCAGGGGCACGAGACGAGCTTCCCGCAGCTCGTGGCCGAATGGTTCGACGTGAGCCTCGACCGGATCCGCTTCATCGCAGGCGACTCGGACGTCGCGACGGTCGGCGGCGGATCACATTCGGGTCGCTCGATGCGGCTCGGCGCGGTGGTGATGGCGAAGGCGTCCGACGCGATCGTGGAGAAGGGTAAGCACCTCGCCGCGCACATGCTCGAGGCCGCGGCCGAGGACATCGAATTCGACAAGCGCCGCTTCGTGGTCAAAGGCACCGACCGTTCGATCGATCTCTTCGACGTCGCGGCCTCCGCGCCGCTCGCCGGCGTCAGCGACGAAACGATGCCGGTGCCGTCCTTCCCTTATGGCGCCGCCGTCTGCGAGGTGGAGGTCGATCCCGAGACGGGCGTGGTCGAGATCGTGCGCTACACGTCGGTCGACGACGTGGGCCGCGCGGTCAACCCGATGATCCTGCACGGCCAGACGCACGGCGGCATCGCGGCGGGCGCGGGCCAGGCGTTGTGGGAGCGCTGCGTCTACGATATGCAGACAGGCCAGCTGGTCACCGCGACGTTCATGGACTACGCGATCCCGCGCGCCGACATGCTGCCGGCCTTCACCACGGAGATCAGCGAGGTGCCGTCCACGTCGAACCCGCTCGGGCTCCGGGGCGGCGGCGAAGGCGGCACGACGCCGGCGCTCGGCACGGTGGTCAACGCGATCGTGGACGCGCTCGCTGCATTCGGGGTCGAGCACCTCGAGATGCCGGCGACGCCCGAGCGCGTGTGGCGCGCGATCCAGCGTGGCGGCCGGCAGAGACCGTGACGCGGGACTATGGCATGGGTCGCTCGGGCTTCACGTCGAGCTCCACCCGGCCGTTGCCGGCGGCTTCGATGAACGGCGTGCGCGGCGCGCGGCCGTCCACACGCGTCATGTCCACGCCTCCGCCGCGCGCCAGCGCCTCGCGCACGACGTCGAGGCGATTCGTGCCGAGCGTCTTGAGAGCGTCCGGCGGCAGCGCGTCCCCCGCGTGCTCGCGCTTGAGCGCGTCCACATCGGCCTGCGTGAAGATCGGCTCCAGGCCGAGGCCCACGGCCGGCGACGCGCGCAGGAACGCTGCGACCTGGTCGAGGTGCGCGTCCATCCCCGCGCCGGGCCGCGCGGTCCCGGGCTCGAACGCGACCGGCGTGATCGAGACCCCCTTCACCTTCGAATCCTGGCTGACGAAGATCGAGCCGACACGGGCGAACGGCGCGGCCAGCAGCCGCAGCGACAGGTTCCGGATCGTGGCCCACATCGCCTCGTGGAAGTCGAAGGCGCGCGTGGCCACGTCGCCGGACACGGGCAGCGAGACCTTGATCTCGCCGCGTGCGTCTTTCAGGAGCGACACGAGAAAACCGAACGGCAGGCCCACGCGCTCTTCGACCTGATCCCGCTCACCCACCGGCTCCACGGCCAGGTCGCGCACGACGACGTCGTGACGGGCGTCGAGGTGCGTGCCCGTGAGCGTGTAGCGCGCGGTGGCGTCGAGGCTTCCGCGCGTGGCGGTCCACGAGGTGTAGTGCGCGAGGTACGGGTTGGCGCGCACCACCACGACGTCACGGAGGTCGAGCTTCAGATCGAGCGCCTCATGCTCGCCCTGAGTGCTCTCGCCCGCGAGCCGGAACGAGCCGCCGCCGAGCTCGCCCTGCCCCGTGAAGCGGGTGCGGCCGTTCAGCGCGGTCGTGAAGTTCGTGACGACGACGCGAACGTCCGACAGCTCTTCGACGTACGCGGGCGTCGTCGTCTGATCCACGAAGCGCCCGTCCGCCTTTTCCAGCGTGAACGTGCCGACCTCCAGGATCGGGGGCACGGTCGCGACGCGGGGCGCGGCCGGAGCGCCCTCGCGCACTCCGACTGTCGTGAGCGCTCTCTCCCACCGCGGCTTCGCGACACGCAGGAGGACGATGTCCCGGTTCGCGTCGCGCTCGACGAGGAGCCGGGGGTGGCGCAACAGGACGTTGCGCACGGCGAGGCGCCTGGGCCAGTCGACGTCCACGCCGGCGGCTTCGAGACGGCCCACGGCGACCAGCGAGCGATCGCCGTCGTTGAGCCGAAAGCCCTGAAGGCGCGCGTCGCCCGTGACCTGCACGGAGACCGGCGCGAGCGCGAGCGTGACTTTGAGATCGCCGGTGATTCGACCCGCCACGCGGCCTTCGATCGGCAGATACGGCTGCGCCGGCTCGACCGACACGCCGTCGAGCACCGCGCGCACGTCGAGCCGCACGGGATCGAGGCTCACCGTCCCGGTGACGCCGAGACGGCCGGCGACCGGCGTCGGCGTCGACACCTCGATGGCCACCGGCCCGCGCACCGGCCACGCGAAGTCGCGCATCAGGAAACGCGCGCCGGCCACGTCGAAGCGGGCGGGCGGCGTGGTGATTCCATCGACGATCGTCGCCGCCTGCTCGTCGAAGACCAGCTCGCGAATGGCGATCGTTGGACTCGCGGGCTCCCGGGCTTCGCCCGCCCGCTCGGGTGTCGCAATGGGTGTGGCGGTGCCGGGTTCCGGCTTTTTCCGCTCGAGCAGCTTCTGCAGCTCGAACCGGCCCTCGCGGTCACGCTCGATCAGCGCCCACGACCGGCGCGCGCTGACGCGATCGATCGTCACGCGCTCGGGCCACGCGATGTCGATCCCGGTAACCTGCAGCTGCTCGACGGTGACGACCGGGCGAGACCCGTCCGCGACCGCGATGCCGCGGAACCCGACGTCGCCCCGCACGACGGGCTTCGCCAGCGGGCCGGCGACGGCGAGGCTCGCGTCGACGCGCGCGCGCACGTCCGCGCGGAAGCCGAAGTACGGCTGCAGCGGCGAGACATCGACGTCCTTGAGCCGTAGCGCTAGATCGACCGCCGGCTCCGCGCCGACGACGCCGTCGAGCCGCAGGTTGCCTCCACCCGGCATGTCGGCATCGAGCAGGACCTTCGCGGGGCGCGAGGCGGGCCACGTGACGTCGTGCGCGGTGAAATCAACGCGCGGCATCTCGATGCGCACACGCCGGCCCGGCAGATCGTCCACGACCGTCGCGCGGCCGTGCTCGAAGACGACCTCCGCGATCGCGACGGCCGGCACGCGCACCGTCGGCGCGGCAGCGGTGGCCGGCATCGACGCGCCGGGCGCGGACCTGAAGCGCGCGAGGAGCTGCACGGTCCCCTGACGATCCCGCTCGACGAGCGCGAAGGGCTCGCGCAGGTGCAGCTGCTGGATGCTCACGCGCTCGGGCCACTGGGCGTCGAGCCCGGTGATGTCGATACGCCGCAGCCCGAGCAGCTGGCGATCCCCGTCGGCAAGGATGAATCGCCCGCCACCCACGTTGCCCCGCACGCGCGCGGTGAGCGCACCCGCGTACGCCACCGCCGCGGTGATGTCGGCGCGCACGCGCCCGCCGAGCCCGCGCGCGGCCGGCAGGTAGACGCCGACGGGCGTGAGATCGACCCGGCGGAACTTCAGGGCGAGGTCCGCCTGCCACGCGATGGTCGGCATCGGGGCGGTGAGCCGCGCGGTGCCGGTCGCGTCGAGCTCGCCGCGATCGCCGAAGCGCGCGCTCACCTCGACGCGCGCCGGTGCCCGCACAGGCCACGTCAGGTTCTCCATGCTGACGCGCAGCTGCGCCACGTCCACGCGCGACGCCGCGGCGCGGGTGTCCGAGAGCACGCCGCGGCCCGTCAGCTCGACGCGCGCGACGCTCAGCGCCGCGCCATTGCGGCGCGCGTCCGTGATCGTCACCCGCACCGCCGGCGCGGTGAGCGCCAGCGTCGCCGCGGGGCCGCGGCCGCGCGCGTCGAGACCGACGATCGTCGCATCGCCGTGGATACGCGTCCCTTCGGCCACCGACTGATCGATCTGGACGCTCGCGTTGACGGTGCCGCGCGCGGACTCCACCGGCACCTCGGGCGGGAGATAGAGGCGCGCGAGCCCGAGGTCGACGTTCCTCAGGATCGTCGTCGCGTGCAGCTCGAGCGGATCGAGCCGCGCTCGCGTCACGTACGCGGAGACCGACGCGCCGGCCACCGTCGCCCGCACGGACGCCACGCCCTGCACGACGTCGCGACGACTCGACAGGTCCTTCGCTTCGAAGGCGAAATCGCGCACGTCCCACGTCCGCGGCGATCGGGCCGTCCGCTCCTCCAGCGCGAGGCGTTCCGCCGTGACGCCGACGCGGCCGATCGTCACCGCGCCGTTTCCGTAGGCGACGTCCTCCGCCGTCACGCGGACGGCGGGGGCGACGACGAAGTGCGCGGGACGGCGCAGCTCGATGTCGCTCAGCCCCACGTCCAGGGCGAGCCGCGATCCCCGCGCTCCGTCGTAGTCGACACGGAACGTCGCGTTGATCACGCCGCGTTCCGGCTGCACCGGCAGGTCGGGCGGCACGTACACGCGCATCAGCGCCAAATCGACGTTGCGGACGATCACGGTGGCATGCGCCTCGACGGGCGCCAGGCGCACGTTGCCGGCCCACACGGAGAGCTCGGCGCCCGCCATCGCGGCGTGTGCCGTCGCCACGCCGGGCGCCGCGTCGCGCGCGCTGGAAAGATCACGGGCTTCGAACGCGAGGCCGTCGACCTGCCAGCGCTTGACGACGCCACGCCGCGCGTCTTCGATCGTCGCGCGCCCGCCGTCGACCGCCAGACGCTTCAGCGTGACGACGCCGGATCGCGCGCGCAGATCGTCCACGGTGAGCCGGATCGCCGGCACCGTCACGAGCGCGCGGTCCTGTCCGGCACGACGGACTTCGACGCCGGCGAAGCCGACGTCGAGCGCCACGCGGCTGCCGCCCACGGCGTCGTGGTCGATCGTCGCCGACACACTCACGGTCCCGCGCGGCGCATCGAACGGACCCTGCGGCGGCAGCGCGAGCGCCGCCAGCGCGACGTCGACGTCCCGCGCGGTCAGCGCGCCGCGGAAATGGAGCGGTGCGAGCCGGACGTCGCGGAGAGCGAGCGTGACCGGCGCCGACGCCACGCGCGCGTCGACGGTCACGGTGCCGGGCGGACGGGTCGCGATCATCGACACGTCGCGCACGTCCGCCGAGACACCATCCACCCGCCACGCGCGCCGCGGCGTGGCCGCGCCGTCTTCGATGGTGACCACGCCGTCCCGGACCACGAAGCGGTCGATCGTGACGGTGAAGCGACCGCCGCCACCGCCGCCCGGCTTGATGAGGTCGGACACGTTGAACGTGCCGGCGCCGGTGCGCACGACCCTGAGCGCGGGCGCCTGCAGCACGCCGTCGAGAATGCGCAGGCGGAAACGCAGCAGGTCGCGCGACCGGAATCGTATCTCCAGCCGCTCGACCGACGCGAGCGGGCCGCCGTCGCGGTCCATCACGCGAAGGTTGCGCAGCGCGATGCGTCCCGGCGCGAGGCGAATCTCGACCGCGTCGAGGCTCACGCTGCGGCCGGTCTGGCTGCCGAGCTGCCAGACGATGACCCAGCGGGCGATCGCGGGCAGCGCGACAAGGCCGCTCACCGCGAGGGCGAGAAGGGCGACGCCGAGGACGACGACGAGGCGGACGCGACGACGATTCACCACGAGGACCGCGACTCAGACGCCGGTCCCGAAGCCTCCCGCGCTCCGGACCGTCACCCCCTCGCCCATGTGGCCGGAGGCATGGAAGAGCGCGATGCCGCTCATCACCGCCGAGCGCGGCCGATTGCTGAAGAGCTTCACGATCGGCGGGCCGAACGCGCCCTGGGCCGCCGCCTTCTCGAGCGACGCGGGTTCGATATTGCCACCCCAGTCGGCGTCCTTGTAGGCGCCGACGAGCTCGCGCGTGCGCCGGCCGACGGCGTCGCGATACTCCCGGAGCGCGCCGAGGTCGATCGCTTTCGTGAGCGCGGTGACTTCGTCGCTCTTCATGCCGATGCCGAAATCGCGGCGGGTGATGCCGAGCCGCTTGAGCCACGCGTCGTCGAGCACCTGGTCGCGGTTGTGAAGGACGGGGTTCAGCATGCTGTCCTCGGCGCGCGCGATGTGCCACATGATCCACGCGAGCGAGTTCAAATCCTCGCGCGGGCGGACGCGCATCTGGTCGTCGGAGAGCTTGGCGAACGTCCGCTCCGCCGCGGACCCGGGGTTGTTGCCGACGGCCACCGAGTGCACGGCGGTGTGCTGGGCGAGGAACAATTCACGTGCATCCATGTCAGGGGGTCTCCTTTAGTGCGAGGTCGGAACGGTAGGGTGACCGGCCGCCGCATCCGCGATCGCGTGGTCGTTGTCGGCGGGCACGGCGCCGCTCACGCCGACGGCGCCGACGACCCGCCCGCCGTCGACGACGGGGACGCCGCCGCGGCCGAAGACGAACGCGTAGTCACCGAGCGTCGCGACGTTGTCCGCGAAGAGCATCCGTTTCGTGAAGCGCTCCTCCAGATCCCGCGTGGAGGCGCGGAATCCGGCGGCGGCGTTCGCCTTCGCGCGCGCGATCTCCGGCGTCACCCAGAGCGCGCCGTCCATGCGGTCGCACGCGACGAGATGGCCGGCGTCGTCCACGACGGCGATCGCCACCTGGAAGCCGAGCCGCTCGGCCTGCGTGATCCCGCGCGCGATGCAGGTGCGCGCCTCTGCGAGCGTCAAGCCCGTCACGGCAGCTCCACCCAGACGTCGTCGCCCTCGACACGCACGGGGTAGGACGGGACGGCGGTGCCGCGCGGAGGGAACACGCACTGTCCCGTGCGCACGTCGAACATCCACCCGTGCGAGGGACACGCGAGGCGGGTGCCGGAGAGCTTGCCGCGGCTCAGCGGGCCACGCTGGTGCGTGCACGTCTCGCCGATGGCGTGGACCCGGTCGCCGAGCCGGACCAGGCAGAGCCGCGTGTCGTCGGCGACGACGAGGTGCGGCGCGCCCGGCGCGATGTCGCCGAGCGCCGCCGCGCGGATCTGTCTCACACGTCTTCCTTCAGGACGTAGGCGCGATGGAGCCCGCTCATGTACTGCCAGCGCATCTCCGTGGCCTGCCGCACCCGCTCGAGCGACGCCGCCTTCTTGTCCGGCGTGTCGCCGTGGCGCTCGACGATCTGGTAGCCGCGCTCGCCGTGGATCTCGTCGGCCTCGATGTGGATGGCGAAGAACTCGACCTCGTGATCGCTGAAGCCGTAGTGCTGCTTGAGGGGCGGGAGGTTGCGCCGGTAGATGCCGGGGACCTGCGACTCCAGCCCGACGAGCAGGCCGGCGGCCGCGACGTGGAACGGCGCCACCGACGTCTCGTAGCACCACGCCGTCAGCGCGCGCGTGGTCGGCAGCTGTCGCGCCGACTCGACCTGCGCGCGCGTCACCCCGCACGCCTCGCCGAAGCGAATGAGGAGGTCGACGTGCTTCACGCCGCTCTCTTCTTCGACGATGTTCTCGAGCAGGAAGTCGCGCGCGTCGGCATCCGGACAGCCGGCG
>JBGOTH010000115.1:0-7768 GCA_041476345.1 Methylomirabilia bacterium | reverse complement strand
CTCACCGTGCGCTGGAGCAGGGTGGCTTCGCTGCCGGGGCCGGTGAGGATCAGCAGGTCGACGCGGCGACGCCCGCCGGCGGCGATCAGCTCCTGGTCGGAGGCGCTCGAGATCTGATAGTTGTCCGGCGAGAGCGCCTCGCGTACTTCTTCGATGACGGCCGCATCCGAGCCGACGACGAGGACGTGGCCGGTCGGTGTCGGCAGGACATCACCCGCGCCGGGCGAAAGCGGCTCGCCTTCGCGCAGCTCCAGGTGATCACCCTCGGCGGCGGCGCTGATCTCGAGCCTGCTGTGCTGTGCGGCGGCGCGCCGGCGGGCGCGCGCGAGCTGCTGCTTGATCCACGCGTCGCTGTGGGTCGGGTCGTGGTGGAAGAGCACGAGCTGCTTCACGCTAGCCCGCACCGCGAGATCCACCGCGTACTCGATCGTGCTGTGTCCCCAGCCGCGCTTCGCCGGATACTCGGTGTCCGCGTATTGCGCGTCGTGGATCAGCACGTCGACGCCCTGCACGAACGCGAGGTGCCGCTCTTCGCCGGGGTGGACGAAGCGGTGGGTTTCGCGCGGGCTCGAGGGTTCCCACCAGAACGGCTCGTGATCGGTGATGTACGCGATGCTGACGCCGCCGCCGTCGAGCCGATATCCCACGGTTGCCGCCGTGTGGTTGATGAGCTGCGACGTCACGCGATACGGGCCGACGCGGAACCGGTCCTCGCCCACTTCTTCGAACGCGATGTCGGCCCGCAGCTCGTCGAGCTGCACGGGAAAGTACGTGTGCTGCATCTGGCCGGAGAGCGAGCCTTCGAGCGTGCGGTCGAGCCCGCGTGCGCCGTACACACTGAGGCGCGTGCCCGGGATGTACGCTGGCAGGAAGAACGGGAAGCCCTGGATGTGATCCCAGTGCGTGTGGGTGACGAGGATGTGCATCGGGGGCAGAGACGCGCCGCGCGAGAGGAGATCGAGCCCGAGGGGGCGCGCGCCCGTCCCGCAGTCCAGGATGATCACGGTGCCGTCGGCGGCCCGCACCTCCACGCAGCTCGTGTTGCCGCCATAGAGCGTGGTCCCCCGGCCGGGCGTGGGAATCGAGCCGCGCGTACCCCAGAAGTGGATCAGCACAGTGGCTGATCTAAGCATTGACGCCCCCGCTGACGCAACCTCATCCGACGGTGACGCCGCTTCATCCGGTCCTTCTGAGCCGCGTCAGCAACCCGGTGTCCGCGGGAGGAAAGTCGTAGCGATGCAGCTCGGCGGGCGCCACCCACTCCATCCGCTGGCCTTCGCGGGGCTCGACGGTTCCCGTCTCGACGCGGCACTGGAAGAAGTGGAGGATCACCGTCTTCTCGGGATAGGTCCACGGCACCGTCTCCACGTGATCGCCGACCGCGAAGTGAGCCCCCAGCTCTTCGTGCAGCTCGCGCCGCAAGGACTGCTCGAGCGTTTCCCCGGCTTCACGCTTGCCGCCCGGGAACTCCCACAGCCCCGCGAGGTGGGTGCCGCGCCGCCGGCGCGTGATGAGATAGCGCCCGGCCCCGTCGCGAATGAGGCCGGCCACGACCTCGACCGCGCCGGCGCGCTCGGTCATGCGACCATCGTCGGGTAGGTCGCGCAGAACGAGCGCATGGGACAGCGCGGGCATTTCGGACGGCGCGGCGTGCACCACGTGGCGCCGAAATCCATCAGGCCCTGGTTGAAGTCGTAGCCCTTTCCGCGCGGCACCAGCCACTCCGCCAGATCCCACAGCGCCTTGTCTCCCCGCAGCCGCACCAGGCGCTTCGGGCCGAAAAAGACACGGCCGAGCACGCGGCGGACGTTCGTGTCGAGGATCGCGACGTCGCGGCCGTGCGCGAAGGAGAGGATGGCGCCGGCCGTGTAGCGGCCCACGCCGGGAAGCCGGCGAAGCGTCTCGGCGGTGTCGGGCAGGCGACCGCCGTAGTGCGCGATCGTCTCGCGCGCGATCGCGTGCAGGCGTACGGGGCGGATGTTGTAGCCGAGCGGGTACCAGAGCCGGCGCACCTCGCTCACGGGCGCGGCGGCGAGCGACTTGATCGTCGGATAGCGGCCGAGGAACTGGCGATACTTCGGGAGCACGCGGTCGACCTGCGTCTGCTGGAGCATGATCTCCGAGACGAGGATGCGGTAGGGCGTGCGCGTGCGGCGCCAGGGAAGATCGCGTCCGTGCGTCGCGTACCACGCGAGCAGCCGTCGCTGAAAACGGGCGGCGAGCTGCCGGTCCGGGAGCCGCACGCGGCGGAGTCTAGCACGCGTACAATGCCGTCATGCGCCCCGACTTTTCTGGTGACGTCGCATCCGAGCACGCCGCCGTGCGCGGGGCCGTCGGCGTGTTCGATCGCAGCGATCACGGCGTGCTCGAAGTCACCGGCCGCGATCGCGCGAAATTTCTCCACGCGATGCTGAGCAACGACATCGCCTCGCTCGCACCCGGCCAGGGGTGCGGGGCGACGCTGCTCGACGTTCACGGGAAGGTGCAAGTCCTGCTGCGCGTGCTGGCGCTCGACGATCGCCTGCTGGTCGTGACACCGCCCGGGGCGGCCGTTCCGACCCAGGAAGCGCTCGACACGTTTCTGTTCTCCGAGAAGGCGTACTTCCGTGACGCGACGGGCGAGGAGTCCATGTTCGTCCTCGCGGGCCCTGACGCGCCGGCGCTCGCGCAGCGAGTAACCGGCACGCTTCCCGGCGACCGCGCGTGGTCACACGCTCCCGCGACGATTGCCGGGGCGACGGTGCGTCTCGTCCGCGGCGGCGGCGAAACGGGCGAGCCGGAAATCTGGGTGATGACCGCCGTCGCGAACGGCACGACCGTGTGGCAGTCCCTGTGCGGGGCCGGCGCGAAGCCCGTGGGGCGTGCCGCGCTCGAGTCGCTGCGCATCGAGGCCGGGACGCCGGCGTTTCCCGATGACATGGGCCCGACCGTGCTCCTGCCCGAGGTGCCGTTCGAGGCCCTCGTGTCGTACTCGAAGGGCTGCTACATCGGCCAGGAAGTCATCGTGAGGATCCGGGATCGCGGTCACGTCAACCGGCTTCTTCGTGGTCTCGCGCTGGAAGGGGAGAATGTTCCGGGGGCGGGAGCGCCGGTTTTCGCCGGCGACGTCGAGATCGGCAAGGTGACGAGTGGCGCTTGGTCGTTTGCGCTCGAGCGGCCGATCGCGCTCGCGCTCGTACGGCGTACGCATGCGGACGCCGGTAGCCCGGTCGTCGTCCGGGTCGGCGAATCCTCGGTGCCTGCCACCGTGTCCGATCTGCCGTTCGCGCATGGAAGCCCGGTCGCGCGATGACCAATACGAACCGTCTCGCCGGCGAGACGAGCCCGTACCTCCTTCAGCACGCGCACAACCCCGTCGACTGGTATCCGTGGGGCGACGAGGCATTCGCGCGGGCGCGCGCCGAGGACAAGCCCCTGCTGCTCTCCGTCGGCTACTCGGCATGTCACTGGTGTCACGTGATGGAGCGCGAGTCGTTCGAGAACGCGGACATCGCCGCCGTCATGAACGCGAACTTCGTCAACGTGAAGGTCGATCGCGAGGAACGCCCCGACGTCGACCAGATCTACATGGAGGCCGTGCAGTCGATGACCGGCCACGGTGGGTGGCCGATGACGGTCTTTCTGACGCCGGACGGCGTGCCGTTCTACGGCGGGACGTATTTCCCGCCCGACGAGCGGCACGGTCTTCCGGGGTTCCCGCGGCTCCTCGCGGCGCTCGCAGAAGCGTGGCGCGGGCGTCGCAGCGAAGTGGTCGAGTCGTCGCGCAAGATCGCGGCACAGCTCGGGCAGGGGACGCGCCTGCGCGGCGCAGCGATACCGCTCACCGACGACGTCCTGTTCTCCGCGTTCCAGGGGATCTCGGCGCAGTTCGACGAGGAGCACGGCGGCACGGGTAGTGCGCCCAAGTTCCCCCAGCCGATGATCTGGGAATTCGTGCTGCGCTTCTGGAAGCGATCCGGCAACCCGTACGCGCGCCGCATGGTTCACACGACGCTCATTCGGATGGCGCGCGGCGGGATCTACGACCACCTCGGCGGCGGCTTCGCGCGCTACTCCGTCGACGCGGAGTGGCTCGTGCCGCATTTCGAGAAGATGCTCTACGACAACGCCCAGCTCGCCTCGCTCTACCTCCACGCGTGGCTCGCGTTCGGCGATCCGGAATGCCGGCGCGTGTGCGAGGAGACGCTCGACTACATCCTGCGCGAGATGACCGATCCGGCGGGCGGGTTCTACGCGGCACAGGATGCCGATTCCGAAGGGCACGAGGGCAAGTTCTTCGTGTGGACCCCTGACGAGATACGCGCCGTGCTCGGCGAGGGGGCCGCGGATGCGATGGCGTACTGGGGCGTGGATCGAGGCGCGAACTTCGAGGGCCGGAGCATCCTCTACGTGCCGGGCGAGCCTGATCCCGCACGTATCGCGGCGGCGCGGCGAGCACTCTTCGAGGCGCGCGAGCAGCGCATCCACCCGGGACGTGACGACAAAGTGCTCGCGGCGTGGAACGGCCTGGCCGCGCTCGCGTTCGCCGAAGCCGGGCGCGCGCTCGGTCGCGACGACTACGTACAGGTCGCCGTGCGGAACATGGAGTTCGTGCTCTCCTCGATGCGTCTCGACGGGCGTCTGCTCCGGACGTGGAAGGGCGGCCGGGCCAGGCTCCGTGGCTACCTCGAAGACCACGCGAACGTGGCGGCGGCGCTCATCGCCGTCTGGGAAGCGACGTTCGACCGGCGCTGGCTCGACGCCGCGCGCGCGCTCGCCGACGAGATGCTGCGGCTCTACTGGGATGACGGCGTCGAAGGCTTCTTCGACACGGGAACCGATCACGAGGCGCTCATCCTCCGGCCGCGCAATCTCTTCGACAATGCTGTTCCGTGCGGGTCGTCTGTCGCGGTCGAGGTGCTGCTCCGTCTCGCCGTGCTCACCGGCGAGAGCACCTACGAGAGCTATGCGCTTCGCGCGCTGCGTCCGCTCGCCGATCTGATGGGACGCCACCCGACAGGCTTCGGACGTTTTCTGTGCGCGCACGACTTCAACATCGGGCCGCGCGTGGAAGTGGCACTCGTCTGTCCGCGGGCCGGCGACGGCCTCGGGCCGCTCGTCGCGGAGACGTTCGGCCGGTACCTGCCGAACCGCGTGGTGGCCGGCACCGTGGCGGGTGACGCCGCTGCCGCGGGGGTGCCGCTCTTGGCGGGCCGTGACGCGATCGACGGCAAGGCGACCGCCTACGTATGCCGCAACTACACTTGCGATTTGCCCGTCACCGATCGCGACGGGCTCCGGCGTCAGCTCGAAAGCCTCTGATCTTCGCCAGGGCCCGCTCCTGCGTCGTGTGCGCTGTGGCCGTGGGCATCATCGTGGGGCTGATGGCGGCGCCCACCGTGGCTGCCGACCGCGCCCAGGTCACGGCCGCGCTCCGCGAGATCGTGCAGCTCGCCGTCGCGCGCGGAGTTGCCGCAGTGGCGCGCCCCGACGGATTCTTCGGCAACCCCGCGATTCGCATCCCCGTGCCGGACCCGCTCGCGAAGGTCGAGTCGGCGCTCCGCGTCGCGGGCGAGGAGCGGCGCGCCGAGCATTTCGTCCGAAGCCTCAACCGCGTTGCCGAACAGTCGTCGCCTGCCGCGCGGCCCGTGTTGCTGGGCGCGGTGCCCGCGCTGCCGTTCGGCGACGGTCAGCGCATTCTGAGGAGCGGCGAGAGTGCAGCCACCGACGCGCTCCGGGCTCACGCACTCGGTCGCGTGACCGCCGCGCTGAACCCGGTGGTCCGAGACACGATGGATCGCCTCAGGGTGGCGCGCCGCTACAAACGCTTCGTTCGTGATTTCGCGATGGGTGGGCTCGTGCCGGTGCCGCCCGTGGATCTCGACGCGTACGTGCTGGGACGCACGGTGGACGGGATCTTCGTCGCGATCGCGCAGGAAGAGCGCCGCATTCGCACCGATCCGTCCGCGCGCCCGACTCCATTGCTCCGCGAGGTCTTCGGCGCTCAGCGATAAGATTGGAACGCAGTTGACGGCCACGGGCCGTCAAGGTTAAGTGCTCGTCATGGACACTACTGAGGTCGTGTGGCGCCCCACGCCCGAGGTCGTCGAACGAAGCCGTCTCACGCGCCTGATGCGTAAGCTGGACGTTCCGTCGATCGAGGCGCTCCAGAAGCGGTCGATCGAGGACCCCGCGTGGTACTGGGATGCCGTCGTGCGCGATCTCGAGCTGCGGTGGACGCGCCCGTACACGCGCGTGCTCGACGAGTCGCGCGGCGTCGCCTGGCCGCGGTGGTTCGAAGGCGGGCTGATGAACTTCGCCGACAACTGCGTCGACCGTCACGTCGACGCGGGCCGTGGCGCGCACCCGGCGGTGGTGTGGGAAGGCGACGACGGGACCACGCGAACGCTCAGCTACACGGAGCTCGGGCGTGAAGTGAATCGGCTCGCGAACGCGCTTCGGCGTCTCGGCGTCGGTGAAGGCGATCGGGTCGGCATCTTCCTGCCGATGTCGCCCGAGGCGGTGATCGCCACGCTCGCCGTGCTTCGCATCGCGGCGATCTACACCCCATGCTTTTCCGGCTTCGGTCCGCAGGCCGTCGCCTCGCGGCTTCAGGACAGCGAGTCGAAGGTGCTGATCACCATCGACGGTTTCCCGCGCAGGGGCAATGTCATCAAGGTGAAGGAGACGGCCGACGAGGCGGTTGCGCAGTGCCCGAGCGTGAAGCACGTCGTCGTGCTGCGGCGCCTCGGGCGGGAGGTGCCGTGGACCGAGAATCGCGACCATTGGTGGAGTGAGCTGGTCGACCGTGAGTCGGACCGCTGCGACGCCGTCATGGTCGAAGCGGATCGCCCCGCGCTGATCATCTACACGTCCGGCACGACGGGGCGTCCGAAGGGCGCCGTGCTCACGCAAGGCGGATTCCTCGTCAAGACCGCGCACGACTTCGGCTACCTGATGGACGTCGGCGTCGACGATCGCCTCTTCTGGCTCACGGATCTCGGATGGCTCATGGGCCCGATGCAGATCACGGCGGCGCTCGCGGCGGGCGCGACCGCGGTGATGTTCGAGGGCGTGCCCGACTATCCGGGGCCCGATCGTCTGTGGTCGCTCGTTGAGCGCCATCGCATCACCGTGATGGGCCTGTCGCCCACGGCGGTGCGCGCGCTCATGCCACACGGCGACGAGCATCCGCGGCGGCATCGGCTGTCGTCGCTACGTATCCTCGGCTCCACCGGCGAACCCTGGAATCCGGAACCCTACCGTTGGTTGTTCGAAACGGTCGGCCAGGGGCGCCTGCCGATCATCAACTACACGGGCGGGACGGAGATCTCGGGCGGGATCCTGAGCTGCTTTCCGATCGCGCCGATCAAGCCGTGCTCGTTCTACGGTCCCATTCCCGGCATGGCCGCGGACTGCTTCGGCGACGACGGCAAGCCGGTCCGTGGCGCCGTCGGCGAGCTCGTCATCACGCGCCCGTGGCCGGGGATGACGCAGGGCTTCTGGAAGGATCCGCAGCGCTACGAGGAAACGTACTGGTCGCGCTGGGACAACGTGTGGCAGCACGGTGACTGGGCGTTCGTGGACGACGACGGCTTCTGGTTCATCCAGGGCCGCTCCGACGACACGCTGAAGATCGCGGGCAAGCGTCTCGGTCCGGCGGAGGTGGAATCGGTGCTGGTCGGCCACGAGGCCGTCGCGGAAGCCGGAGTCATCGGCGTCCCGCATGAGGTGAAGGGCGAGGCGGTCGTGTGCTTCGTCGTGCTGAAGCCGGGCCGGGTGACCTCCG
>JBGOTH010000114.1:0-7789 GCA_041476345.1 Methylomirabilia bacterium | reverse complement strand
TCGGGATGCCCAAGCCGCTCGCCGCCGGTCAGATCGTGCGGCTTCGATTCGAGCTGCCCGCGCGCCCCGATCCGGTCGTGATCGACGCCGAAGGCCGGGTGATGCGGACCAACGGCGACGAAGCGGGGATTGGCTTCCTCGACCTCGGCCCCGAAAACCAGGGGCTGATCGAAGCATTCCTGAAGGACCAGAACCCTCTTGACGCCAGCCGCGAGGCGCCCGAGCATGGAGGGCCTCGGCACAACGAGCCATAGGTCGAGGGAAAGTTCATGTCTTTGCGTCAAACGCTTTTTGTCGCGCTGATCGCTCCGCTGGTCTGGGGTTCTCTTGGCCCGGCCGCGGTGTCCGTCGCTTTCGCCCAACCTCCCAGGGCCGGGGTCGTCACGGCGACGCAGGGGCAGAGCACCGTCACTCGCGACCCCGCGCCGGCGCCGTTGCCGCTGAAGGTCAAGGATGACGTCCTCGTCCGCGACCGGATCGACACGAAGGAAAACTCGATCGTTCGCCTCTTGCTGGGCGGTAAGGCCGTCATCACGGTTCGCGAGCTTGCCCGCTTCACCGTGAGCGAAGAGCCCGGGCGGGCGGTCGTCGAGCTTCGATCCGGAAAACTCGCGCTCGGCGTCGCCAAGGAGCTGCTCAAGCCGGGCGAGTCCGTCGAGATCCGCACACCGAACGCCATCGCGGCGGTGCGCGGAAGCGCCGTCTACGTCGACGTCGGCGTCGACGCCCGTGGCAACGTGCGGACCACCGTGGCGACGCTGCACGTCTCCCTGCCGGTCGAAGTGGGCTTGCGCGGCGGCACCGGCGCCGTGGGGCTGGGCTCGCAGCAAATCACGGTCGTCAGCGGCAGCGGCCCGGGCGGCACGATCGCACCGCCGGCCAACCTCTCGCCTGGACAAACGACGAGTATCGCGCACGCCTTCGAGGCCCCTCGGTCGTCGGGGCAACCGCCGTCCGACGTCGTGAAAGGTCTGCTCGGCACGTTCGTGCAGCAGGGGGCAGAGGCGGCCGAGGCATTGAGCCAAGGCCCCGGGAAAACTTTGCCGCCACCGCTTGCGCCAACATCAACGCCACCGCTGACGCCAAAATCGACGACGTTGACGTCGTCGCCCGTGGCACCGTCCCTTTCACCCGTCACGCCATCCGCGACGCCACCACCGCCACCGCCGCCGCCACCCGCGTCGGCACCGCCGCCGCCTCCACCGCCGCCACCCGCGTCAGCAGCAGCACCACCGCCACCGCCGCCGCCGGTGCTGGCGCCGCCTCCACCGCCGCCGCCTCCGCCTCCGCCGCCGCCACCACCACCGCCGCCGGTGCTGGCGCCGCCACCACCGCCACCGCCGCCGCGGGACCGTGACGATCGCGACGACCGAGATGAGAGGCGCTTTCGGCGCAGCCGCCCCGGCCGTTAGAGAGCTTCACGGTCACGCGAGCGTCCAGCGAGACGGCGCGTCGCGCACGATCGTCTCCCGCACGCGTGCTTCGCGCGCGAGCTTCTTCAGGTGCGACTCAACGGACTGGCCGGCCATCACGTGCAGCTTCTCCGGAATTTCCGCGTAGATGCGCTTGACGATCGCGGGGATCGTGTCGACACCGTCGCCCAGCGTCTCGAGGATCTGGCGCTCGCGCAGGAGACGATGCGCGATGTACTCCGCGATGCGCTCCGGCCCGTCCTCGATCACGGGCCCGTGCGCCGAATAGATGCGGCGCACGTCGAGGCCCTGGAGACGGCGCAGCGAATTCATGTAGTCGAGCAGGTCGCCGTCGCCCGACGGAATGACGCTCGTGGATCCCGACAACACGACGTCGCCGGTGAAGAGCGCTTTCTCCTCGGGCATGTAGTAGCAGAGATGATCGGACGCATGCCCGGGGGTCGCGACCGGGATCAGCGTCACGCCGTCGCCGTGAATGATCTCCCCGTCACGCAGGTCGTCGATCCCCTCGGGCAGATCCGTGTCGCGATGGATGCGCTTCGAGACGCGCAGGCCGGGAAACGTCGCGCGCAGATCGTTCACGCCGCCGAGGTGATCCTTGTGACGGTGCGTGAGCACCACGCGCGACGGCCGCTTCCAGCCGCGATCGGCGAGGTAGCGCTCGAGCAGCGGCACGTATTCGGGCACACCAATGCCCGTGTCGATGAGGATCGGATCGCGAAGGCCGACGAGATACGTGTTGGTGCCCGGCCCCGTCATCATTCCGGGATTGAGGCCGAGCACGCGGCCGACGAGATCGCTCGGCGTCGCCGTCTTCGGAAAGTCAGGATCGATCCAGCTCACGCGTCTCCTCCTCACACACCGAGATAGCGGTGCTGCACGTCCACGCGCTGCTCCAGCTCGGCGGACGTCCCTGTCCACACGATGCGCCCCTTTTCGAGAACGTAATGCGTGTCCGCGATGCGCGTGAGCGCCCGCACGTTCTTGTCGATGACGAGAATCGACTGCCCACTCGCCTTCACCCGCTCGAGGCAGCGCCAGATCTCCGCGCGCACGAGCGGGGCCAGGCCCTCGGTCGCCTCGTCGAGGATGAGGAGCCGCGGGTTCGTCATCAGCGCGCGTCCGGTTGCCAGCATCTGCTGCTCGCCTCCGGACAGGGTACCTCCGAGCGCGCGCACCCGCGCGGCGAGCTGCGGAAAGAGCGCGAAGACCTTGTCGACGGTCCACGGGTCGGGCAACCGCAGGCGGTTCGCCGCCGTCGCCACGAGGTTCTCGCGCACGGTGAGTGTCGGAAAGATCTGGCGCCCTTCGGGCACGAGACCGAGCCCGCGTTGCGCGACGCGATAGGACGGCAGCCCGTCGAGACGCTCGCCGTCCAGGTACACCTCGCCCGCACGGCGCGGCAGGATGCCCATGATCGCCGAGACCGTCGTCGTCTTGCCCATCCCGTTGCGGCCGAGCAACGTGACGACTTCCCCCGCGCGGATCTCGAAGTCGACGCCGAAGAGGACCTGACTGGCGCCGTACGCCGCCTCGAGTCCACGCACGCTCAACATGATTGCGTGGCGTCCTCACCGAGATAGGCTTCACGCACTTCGGCGTTGTTCCGGATCTCTTCAGGCGTGCCGGTCGCAATCAAACGCCCGTACACCATCACCGAGATGCGATCGGCCAGCGCGAACACGGCGTCCATGTCGTGCTCGACGAGCAGCATCGTCTGGCCGCCCTTGAGCGTGCGCAGCAGCTCGATCATGCGCTGCGATTCTTCCAGGCCCATGCCGGCCATCGGCTCGTCGAGCAGGAGCAGGCGCGCCCGCGTCGCCAGCACCATCGCGATCTCGAGCTGACGCTGCTCGCCGTGGGCGAGGTTGGCGGCGAGCACGTCCGCGCGCGCGCCGAGGCCGACCGAGTCGAGGACGTTGCGCGCCGGTGCGCGAAGCCGAGACTCGCCGCGCGCGGGGCGCCAGAAGCGGAAGCTGTGCCCGGCGTGCGCCTGCACGGCGAGCGCAACGTTGTCGAGCGCCGTGAAGTCGCGGAACACGCTCGTCACCTGGAACGAGCGCGCGAGTCCGAGATGCGCGCGCGCGGGGGCATCCAGCGCGGTCACGTCTCGCCCGGCGAAAATAATCGTCCCGGCGTCGGCCCTCAGATCGCCGGCGAGCTGGGCGATCAGCGTCGTTTTCCCCGCACCGTTGGGCCCGATGATGGCGTGCGTCTCGCCTTCGCGGATCTGGACGTCCACGCGGTTGGTGGCCATGAGCCCGCCGAAGCTCTTCGTGAGCCCGCGCACCTCGAGGAGCGCGTCAGACATCGTCACCGCGCAGGAGCCCCACGAGCCCGCGTCTGGCGAACAGCACGACGAGAACGAGGAGCGGCCCGAGAATGATCTGCCAATGCGCCGTCCACGCCGACAGCACGTTTTCGAGGAGCAGGAAGGCGAGCGCGCCGACGATCGGCCCCACCAGCGTGCCCATCCCGCCGAGGATCACCATGAACATGATCTCGCCGGAGCGGGTCCAGTGCATGAACCCCGGCGTGAGGTATTCGGTCTGGTTGACGAGCAGCGCACCCGCCACTCCGCACATCGCGCCCGCGATGACGAACGCCGTCAAGCGATAGCGGTAGGGCGAGAATCCGATCGCGCGCGCACGCGCTTCGTTCGACTTCGCCGCGCGGAGCAGCAGGCCGAAGCGCGCGTTGACGATCCGGTCCCCCACGTACAGGAAGAGAAGAAGCAATGCGAGGACGACGTAATAGAAGACCGTCGCGTTCCTGAGATCGATCCCCGGGAACCAGCTGCGCGCGGCGAGCCGCATCCCGTCGTCGCCGCCGTACGTCTCGATGCTGATGCCGAGGTAGTAGAGCATCTGGGTGAACGCGAGCGTGATCATGATGAAGTACACGCCGCTCGTGCGGACGGAGACGGCGCCGATCACGAGCGCGACCAGTGCTGCGCCCGTGATGGCGACGCCCCACTGGAGAACACCGTTGTGGATCCCGTGGTAGCTCAGGATAGCGACTGCGTAGGCGCCGACACCGAGGTACGCGGCGTGACCGAACGAGACGAGCCCGCCGTAGCCGAGGATCAGGTCGAGGCTGAGCGCGGCGATCGCGAAGATCATGATGCGGCGGAACAGGTCGACGTAGAAGGGCTGGTTGAGCGCCCCCGCCACCACCGGCACGAGCGCGAGCGCGGCCACGCCGATCCCGAGGGCCACCGCCCGCCGGCTCACCGCGTCCGCGCCGACGGGAACAGCCCCTGCGGGCGGAAGGACAGCACGACGGCCATCAAGAGATAGATCAGCATCGAGGCGAGCGCGGGCCCGGCGCTTTGCGCGGCCGTCGCCGAGATGACGGCGGCGAGCGCGGGCTTGAGGAACGCGCGGCCGAGCGTGTCGACCATGCCGACGACGAGCGCGCCGACGAGCGCGCCACGGATCGAGCCGATGCCGCCGATCACGATCACGACGAAGACCTGGATGAGGATCTGCTCGCCCATGCCGGGCTCCACGGCGTAGATGGGACCGGCCATCAATCCGGCCAGCCCCGCCAGCGCCGCGCCGAAGCCGAACACGATCGTGTAGAGCAGGCGGATGTTGACGCCGAGCGCCGCCACCATCGTCCGGTTGGTCGCGCCGGCGCGAATGAGCATGCCGAGCCGCGTCCGCGACACGAGCAGCCACAGGAGCAACGCGACCGCGAGACCCACGAGGATGATCAGCCCGCGGTAGACGGGATAGCCGACTCCGGGAAGGATCTGGACGTGGCCGGAGAGCCACGGCGGCAGCGCCATGTAGAGCGCGGCGCGGCCCCACACCATCGCGACCGCCTCGTTGAAGAACAGGATCAGCCCGAACGTGGCGAGCACCTGATCGAGATGATCGCGCTCGTAGAGCGGACGCAGCGCCACGACCTCCGTGACCACGCCGACGGCGAGCGTGGCCGCGAGCGCCAGGATCACCGCGAGCACGAAGCTGCCGGTCCACGCGAAGAACGTCGTCGCGAAGTAGGCGCCCACCATGTAGAGCGCGCCGTGGGCGAGGTTGACCATGTTCATGATGCCGAACACGAGCGTGAGACCCGCCGCCATCAGAAAAAGCATGACCCCGAACTGAAGACCGTTCAGGGCCTGCTCGAGGACGAGGTACACGCGTTAGGAGGGTGCTACCACTTCATGCCGCAGTCCTGGGAGTACGCGTCCTTGTGCTTCTCGAAGACGGTCTTCTGGATCCGCATCTCGACGCTCTCGCCCACCGGCACCGCCTTCAGCAGGTAGAAGTTCTCGATCGGGAAGTGGTTGACGTTGTACGTGTACGGCCCGCGCGTGGACTTGTAGTCCGCCTTGCGCATGGCGGCGATCATCCCCTTCTGGTTCTTCAGGTCGCCCTTCACGGCGCGGACCGCGGAATCGATCAGCATGATGCCGTCGTAGCTCTGCGCGCCGTAGAAGGACGGCAGCTTGCCGTACTTCTTCTTGTAGTCGCCGACGTACTTCTGGTTGGCGGCGTTCTTCAGATCCGGGCTCCAGTAGCGCGTCTCGAGGTTGCCGATCGCCGCGTCCTTCACAGCCGGCAACGACAGCTCGTCCACCGTGTACACGGAGTAGAGCGGGATCTGTCCGCGCAGGCCCGCCTGCGCGTACTGCTTGATGAACTGGATCCCCATGCCGCCCGGGTAGAACACGAACACGGCCTTCGGATTCTTCGCGCGCAGCGCGGTGATCTCAGCCTGATAGTCCGTCTGGCCGAGCTTCGTGTACACCTCGTCGACGACCTTGCCCTTGAAGTAGCGCTTGAAGCCCGTGAGCATGTCCTTGCCGGCGGCGTAGTTCGGCGCCATCAGGTACACGTCGTTGAGACCCTGGTCCTGCATGTACTTGCCCATGGCCTCGGGCGTCTCGTCGTTCTGCCACGACGTGGTGAAGAAGAGCTCGTGGCACATCTTGCCCGCGAGCTCGTGCGGCCCGGCGTTCGTCCCGATCATGAACGTGCCGGCGCCCGTCACCGTCGGCGCCACCGCCAGCATGACGTTCGACCAGATGACACCCGAGACGAAGTTCACCTTGTGCTTCTTCAGCATCTCGTCCGCGAGCTGCTTGCCGACGTCGGGCTTCACCTGGTCGTCGCCGTAGATGATCTCGGTCTCGAGACCGCCGACCTTGCGGCCGAGGTGATCGAGCGCGAGCTCGACGGAGTTCTTCATGTCCTCGCCGATGACGCCCTGCGGCCCGGAGAGCGTGGTGATGAAGCCGATCTTGAGCTTCTCCTGGGCAAGCGCCGGGCTCGCGATCAGCAGCAGTGCGACCAGCGCTGGAGTGACGACACGGGGAAGTGTGCGCACGGTGACCTCCTCTAGTGAGCGGCGAAATGTTAGCACGGGCTAGACGCGGGTGGCGAAGCTGATGCCCGGTCGCACCTTCAGCACGCGGCCGCGGGCGACGTCGACGGTGCCGGTCTTCGTTCCGTGCGACTTCGACACGTAGCGGGCGCGCGTGCAGTACACGGGCGCCGTGCCCGCCGCGCGCGCCTTGCTGTGATAGGCCGCGATGGCCGCGGCCTGCCGAAGCGTCACCCGATCGGGCTCTTCGTCCGGCCGGGCGCGAAGGATCACGTGGCTGCCGGGAACTCCTTCCGCGTGAAACCACCAGTCGTCCGGCTCCGCGACCGCCGTCGTCAGGTGATCATTGTCGGCGTCCGTCGCGCCGACGAGCACGGTCCATCCCTCCGGGAGGTCGTAGCGAAGGACGCGCGGCCGGGCGCCGCTCACGACTTCCACGTGCTCTGCCTAACCCGCGCGCGCTGTTTTTACACGCGTCCGAGTTGGACGCGTGGTCAGAGATCGCGAATGGTGTTCGGCATACGCGTCGAGCAATCGACGGATCATCCGCTGGTACTGCGTGTCGTGCTTCCGCGCCTCGGTCTTGAAGAACTCGACGCTGCGCTTGCTCAGCGCGATCGTGACCTTGATCCCTTCATCCCGAGAGACCAGGTCGCCGGGGCGCGGAAGGAAGTCGGGAACGACCTTCAGCTTTCCCAGGGGCTCGTCCGTGTACCTGATGCGCTTCGTCATATGTGCGCTTGCCCTTTCGCCAGTACCCGGCCCCGAAGATACGGATGACTGGCCAAGGCTAGCACGAAGCAATATTCACAGCCATACTCTCATATGGGCCTCGGCGGGCACGCGCGGGGCGGCGCCGCTCACGACGTTCGTCGATAGATGATTCGCCCCGTCCGGATCGTGTAGCGCACCTTCGCGAGGGCGCGGATGTCGCGCGCGGGATCGCCGTCGACCACGACGACGTCCGCGTCCGCGCCACGGAGCAGGCGGCCGCCGCGCGCGGCGCGGAAACGTTGCGC